>JBCAWW010000588.1:0-4212 GCA_038534415.1 Bacteroidota bacterium
AATGATACTCCCAAGGGCTTATGGGAAAAATGTCCCAATTGTAAAAAAGCCTTAAACATAAAAGGACTTGCCCGCAATCAGTACGTCTGTATGCATTGCGATCATCACCTACGGATTGGAAGTGAAGAATACTTTCAACTACTATTTGATGAAGGCAAATACACTGAGATCAACGAAAGCTTGACTTCTGCGAATCCCTTAGAGTTCGAAGACACCAAAAAATATCCAGATCGTATCAAGGCTTCTATTGATAAAACAGGTTTAGCAGATGCCGTCAGGACTGCCTATGGCCCCATCAATGAAGAAACCGTAATGATTGCAGCCATGGACTTCCGTTTTATCGGAGGGAGTATGGGAAGCGTTGTCGGAGAAAAGATCAAAAGAGCTATCGATCATTGTCTACAACATAAACTTCCTCTGCTCATTATCTCCAAAAGTGGAGGTGCGCGTATGATGGAAGGAGCACTGAGTCTCATGCAAATGGCGAAGATTAGTGCCAAGCTAGCACAGATGGGCCAAAATCAACTGCCTTACATCTCTCTACTCACCGATCCGACTACTGGCGGTATCACCGCTAGCTTCGCGATGCTAGGAGACCTCAATATTGCTGAGCCCAATGCTTTGATCGGCTTCGCTGGCCCACGCGTCATCAAAGAGACCATCGGAAGAGACCTTCCAGAAGGCTTCCAACGTTCTGAGTTTTTGCTAGAGCACGGTTTCCTTGACTTCATCGTTCATCGCAAGGAGCTTAAAGAAAAGCTATCTAGCACAGTGGGTATGCTACTCAAGCGCCCAGTTAAGGTAGAAGAGTAGGCAAAAGTAAAAACATTATCTTTGATTTAGGGAGCTAAGTTTCTTGTCTGATGCTTAGTATATAGGCTCGTATTTACCAATACAAGTAGTTATTGCAGCCTGCTCAATTATTCTGCTTAGGGCCAACTCAATGGGCTTGCATCTATACTGTGTTTTGCATTGGGACCGCATATTTCCCTCGATTGCCTTACATTCAAGCACTCAGCCTGCCCTTATTCACTACTTACATCCTCTCTACACCCCATTTCATAAGCTGTCGCTCCTGAGATTGTAAAAGAGGCAGTCGTAGCATATAGTATCGTAAGCGTTGGGTATTTCGCAACCAGTGAACCACCAAAAGCAGAAGGATTTTCCCCACAAAGGCATAGATCAGCAAGAAGACCGCCAAAAACTCAAAAAAGATCAAAGGGCCTGTCGTACTGCTAGCTTCTAAACTTTGCGTGATAAAGGGTAAACTGGGTTGAATAATCGCATAGCCCACTAAGCAAACGATGACTCCTCTAGGCACGTCCCAGACTTTACTGCTAAAACGAGAGACAAACAAAGCCATCGCCCCACCTCCTAATACTCCAGAAAATATCGCCAAAGGCAACATCCAATTGGCATCTAGCGATAGCAAAAACCATTCTAAGCCTCCCACTAGCACCCAGATCAACAAAAAGGGATACCATTGCTGATAATGTCGATCAGATTCGCCCGTTCGCTCGGAGAGCTCCAAATACATAAGCCCCAGACAAAGCGCAGAGCCATTATTGAGAAAATGCAGCAAGCCTTCCATCCAAATTGGGTGATTGGCATCGCGCCAAAGCCATTCTGCACCAAACAAAAACAAATAAAAGACAAACCAAGCCAGCCAGAGTAAGAGCCAGTAGTTCCAAAATCGCCGCACGGCCTGCAAAGCTCTCAACTGCCGGCGATCGCTAGGAGCGTTCACCGAAGGTTGACGAAAAATCAACAGACTGATCCCCAGCAACCATAGCAACTCAATCCCAAGCACTAATAAGGGCGAAATCCCTGACCAGATACTTGACTCCAATATTATCGCGAATACCAGCAAAAGTCCCCCACCCCAAACCCAATACTTGAGTCCTTTTTGGGCATTTGCCTGGAGCCAGTCTCGCAAACCTGCTTTATTTTCAGCTCTCAGTTGGGCCGTTTTGTTCTCTCCCCCAAGGGTCTGTTGGAGCTGTAAATCCAAGCTAGCATGCACCACCGTCATGAGCTCGGTCGCACTGGTTTCAGCCCAATCATAATGCTTTTCATAAGTTTCACCTTCGCCATGCACTATTGCTGTCAAAGCGTTGAGCAAAGGGCCGTTGATTTCAAAGGCATAAGTCCCTTGCTTATGGGCCTGCACAAAGCGCAAAAGATTTTTATAAATCGTGGAGTCTCCCCGATCATAATGGGTAGCCGGGTGTGATCTTAGATACTGAGCT
This sequence comes from Bacteroidota bacterium, assembly GCA_038534415.1. GTDB lineage: Bacteria > Bacteroidota > Bacteroidia > J057 > J057 > JBCAWW01. The sequence continues at coordinate 2,250 of JBCAWW010000588.1, forward strand.
ACAATCCGACAGCTATTGGTGATGTCAGCATGCAGATCGAGTCGGGTATTGGGGTCTGCTGTTCGCAGAACGCTTGCAAAGGCCTCCCAGAGCTTGGAAAAGGTCTTTGTGGGTACTTGTCGCTTCTTTGTTGCCAAATTTTTCCAGCTTTTTCCAAAAGATTCCAATGGAAAAACATGGGTTTAGCCATGCCTGAGCCCTTTTTGGCCCAAAGAAAAATAGACAATCATGCAGGAATCCACAAGCATCTTTACGCAACTACTCGAATGGACCACCTTACTAGATCGAATCTTTTGGGGGCCTCCTATGCTGATCTTATTGCTAGGCTTAGGTTTTTATCTCACGATTCGCAGCCGTGGTATTCAGTTTCGCAGTATGGGGGAAGCTTTACGCATCACCTTCTTCTCCAAAGAGGCTCGTAGCAGTGAAAAAGAAGGCGACATCTCCCCACTAGCGGCCTTAATGACTGCTCTTGCGGCAACGGTAGGTAATGGTAATATCGCGGGAGTAGGCACTGCCATCGCGATTGGAGGACCGGGCGCTCCTGTCTATATGTGGCTAGCAGGTTTGGTAGGGATGGCGACTAAATATGCCGAAGGTTATTTGGGGGTACGCTTTCGCGAACGCATGGAAGATGGCGGCCTCGCTGGGGGACCGATGTACTACCTCAAAAACGGTCTCAAAAACAAAAAGCTGGGACGCTTCCTTGGAGTCATGTACGCTGCTTGTGGGGTTACTGCTTGTTTGATTGGTTCCGGCAATATGACCCAATCCAACTCTATGACAGCTTCCTTGGCTCAATCTATCCACAGTTGGTCCGGCGGGCCTGTCAATGAAACGGCTCCTACTTGGCTCTACTTTGTAATCGGGGCCACTATTGCCGTCTTAGTCGGTATCGTCATCCTCAAAGGCATTCGCTCCATCGGCAGTGTGGCCGAAAAGCTCGTCCCAGCCATGATTTTTTTCTACTTCTTTTTTGCCATTTGGATTGTCGTCAGTCATTGGTCAGGAATCCCTGAAGCTTTCTCCTTGATTTTCCGATCTGCTTTTGGTTGGCAAGCTTTAGGGGGAGCAGTCGTAGGAGATGCTGTCAGACGCGGGATCAGCCAAGGCTGTCTCTCCAACGAGGCCGGTTTAGGTTCGGCAGCGATTGCTCAGGCCGCTTCTAGCTCCGAAGATCCTCGTAAAAATGGCCTTATCGCCATGACCGGGGTTTTTATTGATACGCTACTCGCTAACACACTCACTACTTTGGTCATCGTCTTGACCGGAGCTTATATGCATACCGAAGCCTGGGCAGGAGTCGGCGCCCCCGATCTCAAAAGCGGCATTTTAGTTACTCAAGAAGCATTTTCTAGTGTGTTTCCAGATATTGGGGCCAGCGTGATTGCTTTTGCCTCGTTTTTGTTTGGTTATACGACCTTATTGGGTTGGGCCTACTATGGGGAAAAGTGTATCGAGTTTTTAGGCGGCCAAAGGATCATTATGCCTTTCCGGATCGGGTTTATTGGTTTTTTGTTTTTAGGCGCTGTGCTAACGCCTCTAGCTGGAGAAAGCTACCAGTTTATCAATGTCATCTGGAACTTGGGCAATATCGGTAATGCCTTGATGGCCGCGCCAAACCTGATTGGATTGATACTGCTAGCGGGATTGGTTTTTAGGGGAAAAGATTAGGGTTGGGGCAAAAGGTTAAGCACCCCTGGCCTCCTTAAAAAGGAGGGGTATTGGGAGAGATTTGGGATTATTTTTTGGTGAGTGGGATGAGCGTTCTGCGAAGCAAGGATAAAAGATTAAGCTTGCCCCTCCTTTTTAAGGCTACGGCTTGTACACATCTTCTACACAGAGTGGGACACTTTGGGGTATCTGGGTTCAAGCATTTGATTTTCAACAACTTATCATGTCATCCCGGAAATGCGCCGAAACAAGGTGCAGGCGGATTATCCGGGATCTTTGGGAAAGTTCG
>JBCAWW010000589.1:0-4206 GCA_038534415.1 Bacteroidota bacterium
CTCCTTATCAAGATGTCAAAAAGGGCGACCAAGAACCGATTCAGTTCCGTTCACAAGACTTTTATGTGGAGACGGACTTCAATCCAACGCCTCCAGATATTACCCCTCTTGCAAAGGAGCGCTTAGATAAAGCTAAAAACAGCTATATCAAGCTAGGGATTGGTCGTTTTTTGACCCCCGTCGGGGAACTCTATATCAATAATGGTCGCAAAAAGGACACAGACTTTGGTTTGAGGTTTACTCATATTTCGGCCCATGATGATAAACTTCCTTTACGTGAGTTTAGGAGGGATTATGGAACCTTGCAAGCCAGTCAGATCAGTAAAGATTACACCCTAAGTGGAAAAGTACATTTTTACAATACTGGCTACTGGAGAGCATATAATGATTCTACTGTCAACGATACCAGTGGTGGCGCGATTGGACCAGAAGGTTTTCGCGACAGCCTACGCATGGGCTTCACTCGCTTTGATACTCAGATCCGCCTGAAGAGTAATTCTACGGCACGCTCGGAGTTACATTTTGATTCTGGAATTGGATTAAAGGTTTATGGAGACAGAAATGACAATAGCGAGTTTCATCTCAGTATTTTTCCGGGTGTGGGTTATGATATTACCGAAAACTTTAGTGGTGACCTAGAATCAGAGATCACTTACATCCGAGGTCGCATCAATGATGTAGGGGCCAATCGCTTCTTCCTTGACGCCGCTCCGATCATCACCTTTAACAATGGTATCCACAGCGTTCGAGCAGGCATTCGCTTTAACTATTTCTCCACGAATGCTGACACAGCAAGTGGCACTAACTTCCTCGGTCCAGTAATTGAAGGTCGTTTTGCCATTATACCGGAGCAGTTTGCCATAGTCGCAGGCTTTACCTCTGGGATGATCAACAACACTTATTACGATATGATATTTGTCAATCCATATCTAAACCGAGCGGTGGACATCAAGCCTAGCATCGAGAAGATGAATATTTTTGCTGGGGTTGAAGGCAATATCAGCGATCAATTTGACTTTGCAGCTCGCGTATATTATCGTCAGGTTGAGAATCAATTGATGTTCATACCGACCTTAGAAGACTACACTTTCGTGACTGTCTACGATAGTCTACTAAAGAATACAGGAGTGCACCTTGAATTGAACTACGACCTTAACGAACAAATCCGCGCAGGTGGCTCATTTAACTTCAATGTGTTCAATACAGCTACATTTGAGAGCTTTTTCAACGCCTCCCCTGTCCGCTTAGATGTCTATGGACGCTACACTTGGGACGAAAAATTAAGATTACAAGCAGACTTCACTTATTTTGGTCGTGCTTTGACGGCAGAAAGCGAAGAATCCTTTTTCTTTCGGAGTCCATTCTTTGGGGTAGCAGTGGGAGCTGACTATCAAATTGTAGAGCAGTTTTCTGCCTTTGCAAAGGTTACTAACTTGGTTGGCACTCAGTTTCAACGCTGGTATCAATACCCAGAACGTGGTATTGACTTTAGAGTCGGAGTTACCTTATCTTTCTGATAATCAATTGATTTGCGATTCTGTTGCTAATTGTTGATTTTTAGGCTCAGTTACGTTCTCTTTTCTCAATGGACCAAAATAGCTTTTATCAATTACAAGCTTTGCTCATACGTACGGGTTCTATCTCTATTCCAGGTATTGGAACCTTTTATCGTACCCATAAACCAGCCTTAGTCCAAGAAGAAAAGGGCCTAATCTCGCCACCAAGTGAAGCAGTTAGTTTTAAAAAAGAAGTAGATTCTGCTGTTCTTTTTAGTAAACACTTAACTGAGGCACAATTTTTGCACCCTGAAATAGCAGAGCAGATAGAAGCAGAACTAAGCAATTATCTGCGAAAGCAAATTAAGTTGGATGGATCAGTAAGCCTGCCTAACTTAGGATTACTCCATTTAGAGAGTGACGGTAAGCTTACTTTTACGTCTTTTAAAGTAGATGCGATTCGGTCAAATGACCTTCATTATGGTCTAAAGCCAATCAAACTACCCAAAAAACCTAAACGCTCAGGAATTCCTGAAATTACCATGTCTCCGATGAACAACGGGACCACAACATACAAATCGGCTCGGAAACCTTCTCCGATCAATTGGCAGCCCTACTTGCTGGTAGGGGTACTGGTATTGATTGGTGTGTTGGTTATCTATAACGGCCCCTTTCTCAAATCAACTACAGCTGATGATAATGTAGTGATCAGTGAGGAACATACTACACCTTTCCAAGAGTCATACCCTGATGCCAAAGCGATGGACAATCAGGCAATCGCCTCTGCAGAGAAAAGTGTCAGTGGCCAGCAGTCAGCTCCGGTTGCTTCTAGCACCACTGCGCCTAAGGAAAGCTCAACTTCTCCACAAATTGACCAAACCCCTGCTACCAATCTCGATCAAGTAGCTAGAGGGACCAAAGAAGTCAGCGAGGAAATCGTCATCCAAGATATGTCCGTAGCAGATGGTTCTCTTTCTTCTTTGAAAAGAAGTCCAGAGATCCCTGCCACAACCTTAGATCCCAATTCGACGATATACCATCTCATTTCAGCTAGCTTTACTCAATTAAGCAAAGCTGAAGAATTTGCTGCCGCCATGAAAAATGAAGGCTTCAAGACTCAGATTATTCTTCCCGGAGATGGACCTTCGCAAATCCACCGCGTTTCTATATTCCAAAGCAATGAATTGCCACAAGTTAAAGACGTACAGCGTCAACTAGAAAATGCTGGCAAAAAGCTACTTTGGATCTACAACGCTGGACCAGTACGATAATCGACAACACCTAAACCACAAACTAAATGCAGTTTCCAACGTTCGTCTCTCGTTTGAGAGGCTTTCTGGTCTTAGCCTTTTCCGCTTTGTACCTAGGTCTATTTGCTCAAACCTCTAATTACTACCACTTAATCAACGGTAGCTTTACCAAATTAGAAGATGCCAAAACATTGGTATCAGATCTCAAGGCAAAAGGTTACAGTCCTGTACTCCTCTTCCCAAATGATGATAGCAAATACTATCGGGTATCGATCTATCAATCCTTTGATCGCAATGAGGTCCAAAGCTTTGCAGCTTCTCAAAAAGCAAGAAAAAAGCCTACCGGTTGGGTACTTACTATGGGAGATGAAACCCCAGCAAGCTCCACTGCCAATGCGCGGATGGCGGCTCCCAGTCAAAGTACAAATAGCAGTAGTGAAATAAGTGCTTTCCACTTAGTAGTCGGAAGCTTTGATGATTATGCACAAGCTGACGCCCTCGTTATGGCACTAGCCCAAGAGAAATATGAACCCTACGTGATTTTCCCAACCGAAGAAGGGGAAAAGTTTCGCGTTTCGGTTTATTCTTCTGATAACCGTCGTGAAATAGAAGGCTATGCCAGCATGATGAAAAAACGTGGCAAAGAAAAAGGTTGGATTTACGAGGAAACTGATCCTGCACCCAATACTTTGGCTTCTGCGAGAGTAGCCACCCGTGGTGGAGATGATTTAGCTGACTATCACTTGATTGGCGGAAGCTTCAAAAGCTACGAGCAAGCCCTCGTATTTGCTGATGAGATGAAAGCTGACGGTCATACCGCCCTAGTGCTCTTTCCTCAAGTAACTAAGTCTGACCGCTTTAGAGTCTCTATCTATCAGTCTGATAGTCAAAATGCTGTCTCACGCTATCGTAAGCAGCTAGAGAGGTCAGGGAAGGCCGCAGGTTGGGTTTACAACAACAAGAAATAGCTTTTAGATAATAGCATAAAAAAAAGCAGCGAGTTGATAGCTCGCTGCTTTTTTTTATCACCCTAACTTATACGACCTCATCGTATATGAAACGGTAATTTTTATAGTTTTGATTCTCTTTCCAGAATTGATGGCAAGTCACTCGTTGCCCAGATTCAAAATCCGGATCAGATTTGAGCTCTTCCCATCCTCCCATTCCAAGTTCCTCACAGAGTTTATAAAAGTCATCCATCTGTTTACCAGATCGACCTTTAAGAAGCACTAATGAACTGAGCAGGGGTCTTGACTGTTTGTGTTCGTATTCGGAGATTTCAGATAGGACTCTTGCCATAAAAGATCGGTCCTTCTTCTTTTTCATATCAAGATTGAGTTGAAACTCATCGGAGAGAGCTTGATATGAAATTTTTGCTCCTCTAATTCTGGCCAAGTCAACCAGTTTCCTTCTTATAGCGTGATCCATGTAATCAAATAACGATTTAGTTCTCTTTATAT
>JBCAWW010000590.1:0-4201 GCA_038534415.1 Bacteroidota bacterium
AATATGGAACGCCAAGCTTAGTGATAAATTCAAAGGCAGCATCCATTTTATCCTTGGCTTGCTGCATATCACCTTTGGCGCTAAGCCAAGGAAAAGCTTTAGTAGGCGCCCCAAAAGGATCTCCTCCCGTGCCACAGAAGCTATGCCAATAGGCCACTGCAAAACGAAGATGTTCTTCCATCGTTTTGCCACCGATAAGACGATCAGCTTCATAATATTTAAAGGCCAAAGGATTGTCCGAACCTTTGCCTTCAAATGGAATTTTCCCTACTGTTGGGAAATACGATTTTTCACCGACGATTACACTCATTTTCGTAATAGCAATTCTATGTTTAGGTAGTAGGCAATTCCTGTTCTACTAATTCTTTTTCTAATATTTTCTTCCAACTTTGGTATGCGGATTCGTAGGCCGCAACATCTTGCTCAGGCTGATAAGTACGTAAGACCTTTTGTTGTCCTACTGCCTCTTCTAGGCTCGCGTAGATTCCAGCACCATATCCAGCCCCTCTTGCGGCCCCTACAGCACCATTGGTGTCAAGCATTTCGATTTTCGCACCGCTCAGATTGGCAATCGTTTGGCCAAAAATGGGCGATTGAAAGAGGTTTTGACTGTCTACTTTGAGATTCTTAACCTCAAGTCCCATTTCCTGTAAAATCTCCAAGCCATATACAAAAGAAAAGGCTATGCCTTCTAGGCCTGCTCGGTAAAGATGCGCTCGACTATGTTGATTGAAATTCAGATTATGGATCTGCGCTCCTACTTCTTTATTTCCGAGCATTCTCTCGGCGCCGTTCCCGAAGGGAAGAATACAAAGACCCTCTGCTCCAATAGCAATGCTAGCCGCCTCCTCTCCCATCGCCTGATAACTGATATTCTCACCCCCAGTCAACTTTCGCAACCAACTATACTGGATACCTGCCCCATTGATACAAAGCAAAATGCCAATTCGGGGATCATCTTTTTGGTGATTGACATGCAAAAAGCCATTGACTCGACTCTGCGGGTCGTAAGTAGCTTCTTCCACCACTCCATAAACGACTCCTGAGGTTCCTCCGGTAGCAGCCAGTTCACCGGGATGGAGCACATTGAGGGAAAGAGCATTATTGGGTTGATCACCCGCTCGATAGCTCAATGGGATACCCGCTGGCAATCCTAAAGCCTCAGCGGCTGAGGCTGAGAGCTTACCCTGAATACCAAAAGTTGGTACCTGCTGGGGGATGAGCGATGGATTCAGATCATAATAATCTAGCAGCAGATCTGCCGGAGCGTCCTTACGAAAATCCCAAAGTATACCTTCAGAAAGCCCAGAGGCAGTAGTGGTGATCGTTCCGCAAAGCCGGCTCGCTATATAATCTCCTGGCAACATCGCCCAAGAAGCTTTGTCGTATATGGCGGGCTCATTTTCTTGGACCCAGCGTAACTTAGAAGCGGTAAAATTGCCCGGAGAGTTGAGCATATGATAGAGGCATTCTTTTTTCCCCATTTCATGGAACGCTTTTTCTCCGATTTCTACCGCCCGACTATCACACCAAATGATTGAAGGTCTAAGCACTTCATGCTGTTCATCTAGTAGGACTAAACCATGCATTTGATAAGACAGGCCAATCGCTTTTACCTCCTTCATTTTTTCTGGATGTTCCGCGCTGAGCTGGTGAGTAGCCATACAGAGATGGTGCCACCATTTACGCGGATCTTGCTCAGCCCAACCTGCTTGCGGAGCTGAAATTTCCATTTCTATTTTAGGAGATTGGGTCATAGCCACTGAGCTGGTATCCTTTATAGACACAAGTGCTGCTTTCACCGAAGAGCTACCTATGTCAAATCCTAGCAAATACATAGTTCGTTTCGAGTTGATTATTCAGTTACAGTTAGGGTGATAGTCTGTAAATCTTCCTGTCGAGAAGAAGTCCCTACCATTATGGTAAATGTACCTGATTCAACGCCAAAACGCATATATTCATCATAAAAAGCTAAGTCCTCTGGACTGATTTTAAAGCTTACTTTTTGTTTCTCGCCTGGCTCCAAAGCAATTTTCTCAAATCCACGCAATTCCATCACCGGCCGAGTAACCGAACTGATGTCATCTCGGATGTACATCTGTACCACTTCTTGGCCGGCTCTTTTACCGATATTTTGAATTTCCAGCTCGACTTCTGTAGACTCAAAACGAGAGATGCTTGCCTTGTTTAGACGAGGCTCACTAAGGGCAAATGTGGTGTAGCTCATACCATAGCCAAAGGACCAAAGCGCAAAGCCTTCATCCCATAAATAGCCACGGCGAGCAGTAGGTTTATAGTTGTAATAGGCTGGTAGGTGTCCCACCGAACGCGGAATCGTAATCGGCAGTTTGCCTGAAGGATTTACCTCTCCAAACAAGACATTGGCTACTGCGGTACCGGTCTCCTGCCCGAGATACCAACATTCAAAAATGGTAGGTACCTTCGCTTTGAGATTATTTACCGCCAATGGACGGCCATTGAATAGCAGCGCAACCGTAGGTTTGTTGAGAGCCGTAATCCCATCGACCAAATCATCTTGGAGCCCCACCATTTGTAGGTCAGTACGATCGCCAAGGTGTGATTCCACCCAAGCTTCCCTTGAAGTCAATTCATTGCCCCCAATTGCCAAGATCACGAGATCAGCCTTTTTAGCTAGTTTGATGGCTGCTTTTACTTTGGCTCTATCTTCAGCCTCATCGGTAGGCAAAACAGGATCCTCATACCAACTACCCGCTTGAGTGATTCCACAGCCTTCGGCATAGACGATTTTGACTTTATCGCCAAGCTTCGCTTTGATCCCATCCAAAACGCTAACAAAATATTTGGGGAAAGAGCTATAGCCGCCCAACAAAGTCTGGTCGGCATTGGGGCCGATGACAGCAATGGTTTTATAATCATTTGCATCCAAAGGAGCTAGATTCCCTTCATTTTGCAAAAGGATGATAGATTCTTCCGCGGCTTTGAGCGCGAGTTTTGCATTGGCTTCAGAGCCCACCTCCTCTTTGGCTCGTTGCGGATCAACGTAGGGATCATCAAACAGTCCCATCTCAAACTTATGTCTTAGGATGCGTGCTACGGCTGTGTCTAGCACGGCTTCCTTCATTTTTCCTTTTTCAATCGCCTCTTTTAGGAGAGGATATACCTCTGGGTTGGGCAACTCGATATCAATTCCTGTTTCCATGGCTTTGATTGCAGCAGCTTGGTGATCAGCCACAATTTTGTGTCTGTCATGGAGTTCGCGAATAGCGGAATAATCAGAAACAATACTTCCTTTGAAGGCCCATTCACCGCGTAATATGTCTTGCAATAGCCAAGTACTCGCATGAGAAGGTACTCCGTCGATTTCGTTGTAGGAGGCCATTACAGAACGTACTCGTCCAACTTGTACGGCCTTCTTAAACGGAGGCAAAAAAGCTTCTCTAACGGTGCGTTCGCTGATATGAGCCGGACCAATATTGTTTCCCCCTTCGGGTTCGCCATGTCCTGTCATATGTTTAAGGGTAGCAATGATGTGGTCGCCTTCTATTTTTTCACTTCTCCCCTGGAAGCCAAAGATGGCCGCTAAACCGATTTCTCCTGCGAGATAAGGATCTTCACCATAGGTTTCTTCAGTGCGTCCCCAGCGAGGATCTCTCGTAACATCCAATACGGGCGAAAGTGCTTGGTGTGTACCGCGGACCTTTGCTTCGCGAGCAGTCATGATAAACAACTCCTCCACCAATTCGCGATCAAAACTACTGGCTAGTGCAATAGGTTGCGGAAAGCTAGTGGCATCTCGAGCGGCATGCCCATGTAAACATTCTTCGTGAAATAAGGCAGGTATTCCGAGGCGGGTTTCTTCTAGGAGAAATTTCTGGATGGCATTGGTGAAGATCGCATTCTCTTCGGCAGTAAATCCAAGACCGCCATTGCCGGCGGGTCCTTCACTGGGGCGGGCTATATGTCCGATTCCATTTTTGAGGATTTCTTGGGCACCAACTTCGTTGAACGATCCGTCTGGGTTGGTAAACTTTTCTTTATTGCCAAGCCAAAAGGCTTGAACTTGCATCAGCTTCTCATCAAGCGTCATCCTTTGCAGGAGATCTTTTAGGCGTTTTTCGGTGCTTAAATCAGGACGTTTATAAGCCGCCGTTTGGCTAGCGCCAGTGAAAAGGCTAAAGATAAACGCCAGTAAAACCGAGACAGCAAATAGAGATAAGAC
>JBCAWW010000591.1:0-4201 GCA_038534415.1 Bacteroidota bacterium
TTTGGCTCTTGCGAGGAATTTGAACGGTATCGTAGGGGCCAAAAAACCGATTGGGAAGTAGAGTTGGGGATCGTTTTGAAGCGAGACGCCCTCTATCTGGAAAGCGAAGCAGAAGCCGCCGATTGCATTGCTGGTTATTGTGTGGTCAATGATTTGTCCGAACGCGAGTTTCAACTAGAGCGTAGTGGCCAATGGGTCAAAGGCAAGTCTTGCCCCGGTTTTAGTCCGGTGGGACCTTGGTTGAGTACAGCCGATGAAGTCGAAAATCCATCAGATCTGCCCATGAAGCTTTGGGTCAATGACGATCTTCGTCAGGATGGCAATACCAAAACCATGATTTTTTCGCCCACCTACGTGATTTGGTATGTCTCTCAGTTTATGCAGTTGGAAGCGGGTGATTTGATCTCGACCGGCACGCCTCCCGGTGTAGGATTGGGGATGAAGCCTCCGACCTATCTCAAGCCTGATGATGAAGTACGTCTCACCATCGGTGGATTGGGGAGTCAAAGACAGCACTTCAGAGAGTAAACGATATTGATTACGTGCCCTAATTAGATGGCAGCGCCTTGAGACAAACAGGCGTAGGGATATCCCATGCTTGACCTTTAAAGTTCAGTAGCCCATCCTCACCGATGTGAAAGCAAATCACATTGTCGGAGTTTTGGTTGGCGGCGTACAGATATTGGCCGTTGGGGTGAATCATAAAGTTGCGCGGAAACTGCCCTCTGGTCCATTCGTGACCGAGCAAACTGAGCGTTCCCGATTGAGGGTCTATGGCATAAATCACAATGCTATCATGCCCTCGGTTGGAGCCATATAAAAAGCGCCCATTGGGATGAACGTGGATATCGGCACAAGCCTTGATACCGTCAAAATCAGCTGGAAGAGTCTCAATAAGTTGGATTTGCTCAAGTCCTTCTTCACTGCTGTATTGGTAGGCGAGAATGCTAGCGTCCAATTCGTTGATGCAGTAGAGATATTTTCCACTGGGGTGGAACGCTAAGTGTCGGGGGCCAGCCCCGGCTTGGGTAGCCACTTGTGCTGGATCTGCAGGTTGTAGACTTTGGCCCTCCAATCGGTAACGCATGATCATATCTGCCCCTTTATCGGCAGATAAAACGATTTTTCCACTAGGATCGGGAAGCACTGAATGCGCATAGGGAGCATCGCCTTGGTGTTTGATCACCTGACTCGCAGCGGCCAACTGACCGTTCCCCGCTAAGGGAAAAACCACCACAGTACCGTTGACATAGTTGGCCACCATCGCCACTTTGCCGGCAGCATCGGTACTCACATAGCAGGGAGCCAAGCCAAAGGTCGATTGCTCATTGATCAGACTAAGGCTAGCCGTTTGATGATCAAAGCGCAAAGCCGAAATGCGTCCATAGGGTACACCCGTATCCCCCGTCAATTCTTGCACAGCATAAACTATCGGCAAGCTAGGGTGAAAACAGAGAAAGGAAGGGTTGATGATGTCTTTAAATACTGATCTAAACTGGATGTCTCCACTTTCATCATCCATTTCATAAACGTACAGACCTTCAGCCTTGCCATGGACATGGCCTTCTTTTTTGGTGTAGGTCCCGATAAATAGATACATATAGCCAATTTAAGGCTAAAAATCGTCGAATCCACCTCCACCATCAGATCGGCCTCCTCTGCCTCCACGACGCTTTTTTTGCTGGTTGAGACGATAGGAAAAGCCTAATGTGAAGGTCCGTTGGCGTCTTTGATAAAGCCCTGACTGAGAAAAGCCCTCCCCAAAAGTTTCATATCGATAGATGCCAGAGTTGAAGATGTCTCTAATGCGGAAGTTGAGCGTGGCCTTATCGCCAAAGATGTCTTTGTTGACCCCAAAATCTGTATAAATGAAGGCTCTGCGAGTACCTTGTGCGGTTTGTTGAGCGCCCCGTACATTGGCCTGTACTTGCGCTTCAAAATCATGAGGCAATTTGAACTGTGAGTTCATACGAGCGGTCCAGCTAAAGTAAGAGCGATTTAGCTCAGTGGTAAAGGTGGGATCAATGAGACTTCCTCTAAATAAATTGGTACTCGCATTGAGTCGCCACCATTTGAGGGCTTCGTATGAAAAACTAAACTCCAATCCCATATCTCTACTTACCGCAAGGTTTTGAGGCATAGAGCGAGAAACTCCCTGCTCGTCAATGGTGGTAATACGCTGGATCACGCCATCGGTATGGCGATAGTAAATACCGCTGCTCAGGCTTGCATTGTCCCAATATTTGAGGTAGCTCAGATCAATCGCATGGGTAAATTCCGGATTTAGATCTGGATTGCCTGAACGAATAAAGAGTGGATTGACGAAGGTGAAAAATGGATTTAAATCTCTAAATCGAGGTCTCCTTACTCGACGACTATAGCCTAGTTGGACGTTGTTTTGATTGGCAAACTCATAGGTAAAATGGGCGCTGGGAAAAAGATTGAAGTAATCTTTATTGTTCTTTTCCGCAGTTTCAATCAAATGGGTGGTGATATTGGTGTATTCTCCTCTCAATCCAAGTTGATAACTAAAGCGATCATGTTTATTGCCAAAAATGGCATAGGTCGCATGTATGTCCTCATCATACTCAAATTGATTACTCACAAAGGCCAGCTTTTCCCAGAGTTCTGCTTGATTGTCAAACTCTTCGGTCAAATAGTCATTGGTGATGCGTCGGATACCCGCCCGATAACCCGCTTCAAACTTACCGCTCTCGCCTATAGGTTGTACATAGTCAGTTTGGAGGACTAGCTCTCGCTCTAGTTCACTATTATTTATGCGTTGCAGAACGCTTTCCTCTCCCAATGAGACATAATTGGCATCAAGCAGATCGTTTTGAGCGTTCATGCTTTCGGTTTCTGCCCCACTAGAGTAAATCACATCGGCGGTCCATTCGTGTCCCTTTTTGGCAAAGGTTTTTTTGTAATTCAGATTATAGTCTAGGTTGCCTTCGTCTTCAATTTCTCGGGTGGTCCTGACATCAATGGTCTGTAGCACATTTTCAAAACCAAAATCTTGATATTCGATCCGGCCATTGTTAAAATCTTCTCCAATGCGGTAAACCAGAGAGGCGGTCAAGGTATTGCTAGAATTGATAAAAAAGTCTGTACCAAAACGTAAACTGTTAGAAAGCCCTCCTCGCGTATAAGTGCCAATTTGGTCTAACACAAAGGTGCTATCTCCTTTATAAATCTCTTGGGTGAGGCGTGAGCGCCGAGGACTGTTGCGGTAACGGACTCCATAATTGATAAAAAAGTTGACCTTCTCTCTGCGATAATTCAGATTGGCCGAAGCCCCATGATTATGTGGCCAACCGGTATTGACATCAAAGATGCCGTTCCAACCTTTGCGACGATCTTTTTTGAGTACGATATTGATGATGCCAGCAGAGCCTTCCGCTTCATAGCGGGCCGAAGGATTGGTGATAATCTCTACTCTGTCTATCATATTGGCAGGAAACTGACTCAAAGCATCCGCGCTACTCACGCCTGTAAGCCCAGAAGGTCTACCATTGACCAAAATGCGGACATTGCTGCTACCTCTCAATTGCACATTGCCATCTACATCTACCGTGACCGAGGGAATGTTGTCGAGAATATCCGAGGCATTACCTCCAATGCGATTGATGTCTTGGCCGACATTGAAGATTTTCTTGTCAAGTGCAAACTCTACTTGGCTCTTTTCACTGGTGATTTCTACGGCATCCAGAGTCGTGACATCAGGATTTAAGAAAATATCACCAGCCTGATAAGGATCTTGGGCTAAGCTGAGGTCAAAAGCAGGTAACAGACGCGTCGCATAGCCTAAGAAGTCTATTTGTAGGAGATAGCGTCCCGCTTCGACCTCCAGTTCAAAGCTCCCCTTCGCATCTGTCAAGATACCGGCTTGGATACTACTATCAGGAAGGGAGCGCAAGCTTACTCTGGCAAACTCTAAGCTCTTACGACTTTCGGCGTCCATTACGTTGCCCAAAACCCTGATCTTAGCGTTCTGCGCTAGCAGGGAAGAAGAAAACAAGAGTAAAAAGCTAGCAATAAAAATGTGGGAGAGAATAGACTTTTGATTCATGAGGATTGGCGCTATTTGTACCTAATAAACACAGACAAGCTGAGAAGAGTTTGAGCCAAATCTGAAGTAAATCTGAATCAATTGGGAAAAGTTGCTAAGAAAGTTTTTGTGTTAAGTAGGTGTCATGCTTTC
>JBCAWW010000592.1:0-4195 GCA_038534415.1 Bacteroidota bacterium
AGTTTCATTTTCCTTTTTTGGCATAATCTCACCATAACTAAGTTCCGAAATCCGCTCAGGAGACACTCCACGAGCAATGAGGTAGTATTTAATGGCTTTAGAACGATTTTGTCCTAGCACCATATTGTACATCTGATCGCCTTCATCATCGGTATGTCCTGCGACTAATAGTTTGAGTTGAGGATTGTTTCTCATATACTCCGCTAACTGATTGAGCATATCAAAGTAGAAAGCTTTTATGACAGCCTGATCGGTGTCAAACTCCACCGGCCCAAAGCTAGGATGAGTGGCTGTTGCCGGCATATTAGGGTTGCTAGGATTCATGCCATTGACTGGGCAACCAGCATTAGCGATAGCGCCATATATAGTAGGACACTTATCGTCTAGATCAGAAATCCCATCATTGTCAGAGTCAGGACAGCCTTGAAATTTTTGCAATCCGGGGACATATGGACAGCGATCGACGGGATTCATAATGCCATCACCATCGGCGTCCATATTTTGCGTGGGACATCCCTGATTTTGAGGTAGCCCAGGCGTAAGGGGACATTTGTCCTCGAAGTCATTGATTCCGTCCCTGTCAGTATCTGGACAACCCGCAAACTGTGGCAAACCAGCTACCATTGGACATTTGTCTTGCGGATCCATGATGCCATCGCCATCGGAGTCCTGCGTTTTGGTAGGACAACCATTATGAATTTTCTCACCGGGTATTTCAGGGCAAACATCTTCAAAGTCAGAGATGCCATCATTGTCTTTGTCGGGGCAACCTTGGAGTTCGGCGGGGCCGACCAAAGTAGGACAGAGATCAATCTTATCCGGTATACCATCTCCATCTGCATCAATATCAGAAGAAGGACAGCCACTCCTTGCCCTTGGACCCGCTTGATTAGGACATTTGTCAACATCATCAGGCAAGCCATCATTGTCAGTATCAGGACAGCCTTTGAAAGCAATCAAACCAGGTGTATCGGGACAAGCATCCGTGGCATCTAAGACGCCATCTCCATCTCTGTCCTTAGCAGGACAACCATTGCGCTCTTTAGGCCCTGGTTGAGTGGGACAGAGGTCTTCAGCATCGACAATACCATCCCCATCCGAATCGGGACAGCCACCAAAGCGCCTGATACCAGGGATATCGGGACATTTGTCATTGCCATCTTTGATTCCATCACCGTCTTGATCTCGCAGGCTGCGCACATTGCGGGCCTCATAATTGGTTTTGGGTTTAATCTCTCCGTTCCAGACGTAGGCAATATTCAATTCAAAGCCGCCTCTAAGATTGGTTGCTTGAGAGAGGGCCGATAGATTGACATCATAGCTAAAGCCAATTTCCATCCCATTGAAGGTCACGCCAACATAAGGAATCAAGGCATCTTGAAGGCGATAAAATGCCCCTGCATGAAAGTAAACTTCCTGATCTAATTCGTATTGAAAGCGTCCACCCGCGATGATTTCACGGGCAGCACCCTGTTTGGCATAAAGGATAGAAGGTCTGATCTGCAATCGTTCACCACCCAAAAAATCTAGCTCAGCGTATGCACTGGTTTTCATTGGCAAATAGCCTTCTGCATTGAAAAAACTAATGTTGGGCTGGGTGATATGGGCAAAGCTCAATCCAAGGTGTGCCCCCATTAACAGTTTGGGTTCGGGCGCCTTATACGTATAAGCGACACCCGAATTTAGATCAACTACTGTAAGTTGAGTGTTAAATAAGTTTTCACCGGAGGGCAAAGTGCCATCAAAACCAAAATCCGGATCCCACTGATTACCAAAACTGAGTGCAACTGGATCAAAACCTTTTTGGATAAACCCCATTTGGGCCCCGACCGAAAGTCGGTGGCGCATATCAAAGAAGTCTTTGTGATACCCAAAGCCTAATAGCGCATTGGTATGAGTCAATCCAGCGGTCCCAGCATTGTCATCAATAACACTGAGGGAAACCCCCATATTGGCCAATCTAAAATCAGCGTGAGCGGAACTAGTGATAAAGCCGTGGGCCATACTCGTCCATTGCTGACGATAATGTCCCTGTAAACGGACCTTGCCATCAAATCGACCAATATTGGCCGGATTTTGAAAAACGGGAGACTGAAAGAATTGCGAAAGATGGGGATCTTGAGCCTGTAAACAGTCAGAAGCGAGTACCCCCGTTAAGAAGAAGATATAGAATAAAGCTTTCCTCATCGTAATAGGGTTGTTTGTCCGTGTAAGCTTACATTTTGTCCATTGGCCAAGATCACCTTGGCTAAGTAGACGTAAGTATCTGATTGCATAGGGCGGCCACCAAAGGTGCCATCCCATCCTTGCCCGATCGTTTGGGTGTAAAAAACTCGTTCTCCCCATTCGTTGTAGACTGACCATTCGAGCGCGGCAACATTATTGCCGTACAAATGCAAGAGATCATTAGTGCCATCACCATTAGGGGTAAAAGCATTGGGGATAAATAGGTTACCTGGCTCATCTTTGAAGATGACGATATCAAATTTGCTTACCGTATCTCGGCAATTCCCTCCTACTGCCACAATCAGACTGACTGAGTAATTGCCAAATTCAGCATATGTATGGGTAGGATTGGCTAATTGTGATTGATTGGCTGCCCCAGAGTTAGGGTCCCCAAAATCCCAGAGATAATCGTTGTACGAAGGACCTACTGAAGCAAACTCAACCGCTAGACCTTGAGGATTGATGCTGCGATCAACAATATTGAAGTCAGCCTCTGGAGGAGAAATGGCATACACTTCCCATTGCCCTCCTTCTACTCTATTGCCATTGCTTTCGACTCCGACTAAGCGGAAGGTATAGTTTCCACTTTGGGTCAATAAAGTGGTATGAAAATCAGCGGTACTGGCTTGCAACAATGAGTTTTCAAGGTAAAATTCATATTGCGCGAAGTCGGTTGGAAGCGCCAATAACTGGATTGCTTCTCCAACACATAAGGTATCACCATAGGGCATCTCTTGCCAAGCTCCGCTTACTGCCTCCCTTTGCCCTTCTAGTCCGGCTACTACAATGGCTCCACTATCAAACAGGGTATCTCGACAGCCGCCTGCTCCTGTAGTAATCAGCTGCAAATCAAAACGACCATAAGTGGTGTAGAGGTGGCTTGGATTGGGCAGACTAGAGGTATTGAGGGGGCCAGAAGCCACATCACCAAAGGCCCAGTTCCACGCAGTGGCACCCGAACTAAGATCTACAAAATCAATTTGATATTGATCTCCTACAGGCCCTTGGGCCTGCCAAGTATAATCTGAGTTTGGGGGTTCCGCTACCACAAAAGGAAAGGTAGGAGATTGAAAGACTTGGCCATTTGCATCAATCCCTTCGACATAGACGGTATAATTACCGGCACTTTGTGGGATTGACTCATAGGTGTAAGCAGCAGAGCTTGCCATCTGGGAGCCATTGACAAAAAACCGGTAGGTATTATAAGCTTGGGTTGAAGCCGCAAAGTTGACAGTTTCGCCTAAGCAGATGGTATCATTTATCTGAATAGGGTTAGCAATTAGCGCTAAGATTCCCACAAAATCGGCTTTAAAGACAGTATCAGCACATTGTCCTCCATTAGAAACCCTAAGGCTAACACTATAGGGTCCTTCGTCAGGGTAGACATGTATGGGTTTAATCAGCGTAGAAGTATTTGCCGTACCAGAGGCGGGGTCCCCAAAATCCCATAAGTAGGACATAGCCGTGCTGTCATTGGGGATAAAGCGTACCTCATTGATATTGGGCCCCGATTGTAACAATTCATAAGTAAAATCTCCGTCTGGAGCCTCTACTGCAACTACAGTAAAACTAGGAGATTCGGCGGTCCATCCATCTGCATGAGTTCCGACCACCTTGAAGCTGATTGGCCCTGAATCATTAAAGTTATAGCCAAACAGATTGGTCACATTGCTTTGCGTCAGGGTACCATCTACATAAAAGTCGTAGCCGACGAAGTCACTTGGCATTGCATTGAATACGATATCTGTACCCACACAAATCGTATCATTATGGGACAAGTTGAGATTGTTTAGCAGATTGATACCAGTACTCGGGTCGACTCGCCGGATCAGTTCATTAAAAGCATCTGCGATGAACAAGGCGTCGGTGTATTTATCATATACCAAGGCTGTCGCCCCACTAAAGGATGCCTGATCTCCGTAGCCATCTTGGGCTCCAGTATTTCTAGTGGTACCACAATAAGTGGAGA
>JBCAWW010000593.1:0-4185 GCA_038534415.1 Bacteroidota bacterium
TAAAGAATCTCATACCGGTCGCTTCTTGAAGCGAGAGCTAGAAGAAACGAAGAAGTACAACTCATCCCCACCAATATTCAACTACTAATCCAAGAAAAACTAAAGGACTTCCGCCAATTAATCGAGGACAAAAAAGCCAAGATAGAATTCTCTCCTTTACCCGAAGATCTCATCTGCGAACCTCAACAGCTTGGGCTACTTTTTACCAATCTTATTCAAAATGGACTCAAGTTCAATGAGAGTGAGACTCCAACGATTAGGATCTCTGCGATTGAAGAGAGCAATCACTGGCGTTTTGAGGTATCTGACAATGGAATTGGCATTAATCCCGACTACCAAGAGCAAGTTTTTGAAATCTTTAGACGCCTCCACCTAAGAGACGAATATGAGGGTACAGGCATTGGTTTGGCCCTATGTCGCAAGATTGCAGAAAGACACGGTGGTGAGATATGGCTTAGCTCCGAACAAGGCAAGGGCACCAATATTTATTTCAGGATTAGTAAGAGCCTTACTCCTTCGGAGAACGCCAGCACACATTAATTTGCCTGAGTCTTGGCATTTTTTGCTTGAAACTTCTTCGTTTCTTCTAGCTCTCGCTTCAAGAAGCGACCGGTATGAGATTCTTTATGCTCTGCGACTTCTTCTGGAGTTCCTTGCACCAAAATTCGGCCACCGCCTTTGCCTCCCTCAGGACCGAGATCAATCACCCAGTCCGCTACTTTGATCACATCAAGATTATGCTCGATGACCAAAACTGTATTGCCACGATCTACCAATTGCTGTAGCACCTTTAGGAGCATCTCAATGTCCTTAAAGTGCAAACCCGTAGTCGGCTCATCTAGCAGATATAAAGTATTGCCAGTATCTCTACGAGACAGTTCAGAGGAGACCTTCACCCTTTGCGCCTCACCACCTGAAAGGGTGGTGGCGGGTTGTCCGAGCGTGATATATCCCAAACCAACATCATGCAATGTTTTGATAGTCCGCTTGATCCTAGGCATGGCATCAAAAAACACTAAGGCCTCATTGATATCCATATTGAGTACATCACTGATGGATTTACCCTTATATCTTATCTCAAGTGTCTCCCGATTGTAGCGTCTGCCTTGGCACTTAGGGCAAGTAACATACACATCGGGGAGAAAATTCATCTCAATGGTCTGCAAACCTGCTCCATGACATTCTTCACAACGCCCTCCCTTTACATTAAAAGAAAAGCGACCAATCTTATAACCACGAGCCTTGGATTCCGGCATATTGGCAAATAGCTGCCTAATATGAGTAAAGACGCCGGTATAGGTTGCAGGATTGGAACGAGGGGTACGTCCAATCGGCGACTGATCTATACGAACAATTTTATTGATATGATCAAGCCCTTCAAATGATTCATAGGGCATAGGCTTTTTGCGAGAACGATACAAATGCTGACTGATGATCGGAAACAAGGTCTCATTGATCAAGGTCGATTTGCCACTACCCGAAACGCCACTCACACAAATAAAGACTCCCATAGGCAACTCTAGGTCTACCGATTGGAGATTATTGCCTGATGCTCCCTTCAAGAGCAGCTTATTGGGTTGAGGTGTCCGCCTTTCTTCAGGAATATAGATTTGTCTCCTACCACTCAGATAGTCAGAGGTTGCGCACTCAACCTTTAGGACTTCCTCAGGTGTGCCTGAGGCGACGATCTCTCCTCCATTGATTCCAGCACCTGGTCCAAAGTCTATCACAAAATCAGAGGCAAGCATGGTGTCTTTATCATGCTCGACCACAAGCACAGAGTTACCCAAATCGCGTAAATCCAAGAGCGATTGAATCAATCTTTCGTTGTCGCGCTGGTGCAATCCAATCGAGGGCTCATCCAAAATATATAGGACATTGACCAACTGGGAGCCAATCTGAGTAGCCAGGCGAATCCTCTGTGATTCCCCCCCAGAAAGCGTTCCCGCAGGGCGATCCAAAGCCAAGTAATCCAAGCCTACCTGCATCAAAAAACCGATGCGTTTGCGCAATTCTTTGATTACCTCAATACCAATCTGGAGTTGGCGTTCGCTTAGGCGGGACTCTAAATCCACCATCCAAGCTGCCAAGGTCCCGATATCCATTTGGGCGAGCTCGGCAATATTCTTGTCCGCAATCTGAAAATAGAGGCTTTCAAGTTTCAGGCGGGCGCCTTCGCAAATGGGACAAGTAGCAATCTGCATAAACTGCTCTGCCCAAGTTTTGATCTTTTCTGAGGATGAACTGTGATAAGACTCTTCCACAAATTTGCGGATTCCATCAAAGCGAACCCGAAGTCCTTTGACGCCTGCTGCCTTGGCTCCATCCATGATCAAAGCCTTGGCTTCCTCTGGCACTTCACTCCAAGGTTTAGCCAAAGAAAAATCAAAGTGAGTGGCAATTTTACGGAGCTGGCGAAACATCCATATATCTCGATATTCACCAAGGGGAACGATGGCGCCTTTATTGATCGAAAGGCTTTCGTCCGCTACTAGCGCATTGGTATCCACCTCAAATACTTTGCCCAAGCCTTTACAATTCGGGCAGGCGCCATAGGGAGAGTTGAAGGAAAATGAGTTAGGGGACGGAATGTCATAGCTGATCCCCGATTCTGGGTCCATCAAATTGCGACTATACCAATTGGGAGATTCTGTTTTATAGTCTACTAGTAGAACGGTTCCCTCGCCCATGCGCATGGCCTGTTGGACGCTTTCAAAGAGGCGTTTGCGATCATCTCCCACTTTGATGCGGTCGATGACCAACTCTATATCGTGAATCTTATATCGATCGAGGCGCATGCCTTTTTCGATCTCTTGTATCTCACCATCCACTCGAACCCGCGTATAGCCTTGCTTAGCGAGATTTTCAAAAAGCTCTCTATAGTGGCCTTTACGTGATCGAATCAGCGGTGCTAAGATTTGTAACTTTTGCTGGTTGAATTGCTCAAAAATGGCATCTACGACCTGCTCATCTGTCATCCGCACCATTTTCTTACCGGTCTCATAGCTGATTGCATCAGCCGCACGGGCAAAAAGCAGGCGAAAGAGATCATAAATCTCGGTGACCGTCCCTACCGTAGAGCGAGGATTGCGAGTGGTGGTCTTTTGCTCAATCGCAATGACAGGGCTTAAGCCATCTATTTTATCGACATCGGGACTTTTGAGATTGCCGAGAAACTGCCGTGCATAGGCTGAGAAGCTCTCCAAATAGCGTCGCTGGCCTTCAGCATAAAGCGTATCAAAGGCTAGGGAACTCTTCCCAGATCCACTAACCCCTGTTATGACCACTAATTGGTTACGGGGGATAGTTAAATCTATATCTTTTAAATTATGTTCCCGGGCTCCCAGGATTTCTATCACAGCTTCTTTCGGCATACCATATCGGGATTTGACCGGGCAAATTTACACAAATTCAGCGGGAGAATTTCATTTCTAAAGCAAAGCATTGAGAGAGATTGCTCATGAGACTAATTCCTCGACATTCTATATAATAAAATTAGCAATTACTAACAATTTTTGCACATTTTACTAACAACAAAACCAAGCCTACTTGCTTTCTATTATCTTGATGCTTGGAATTGAAACCAATTATAGCTCTGCATGTTTACAATTATGCGTAAACTTAGAACATCAATTTTCAATCAAAAACAATAGCAAAAAATGGATAAAGTCGCCTATATCACAGGAGGATCAAAAGGTATTGGACTAGGCATAGCCGAGGCGATGCTTAAAAAAGATATGAAAGTCGCCATCACGGGCAGAAGCCGAGAGTCTTTGGCCTCGGCGGCAGAGTATTTAGAAAAGATTGGGGATGGTGAATTGCTTACCATCCAATCGGACGTTAGAGACTTAGCCGACGAACAAGCAGCCATCGCCCAAGTGATCGAAAAGTGGGGCCGCCTTGATGTTTGTATCGCGAATGCCGGGGTTGGCAAATTTGCCTCTATAGAGGACATGACTGCCGAAGATTGGAATACGATCATCGACATCAACCTCACGGGGGTATTTCATACTGTCAAGGCATCGATTCCAGCGCTCAAGGAGAGTAAGGGTTATATCATGACGATCGCGAGTCTCGCGGGCACCAACTTTTTTGCCAAAGGCTCAGCCTATAATGCAAGTAAGTTTGGCCTTGTAGGCTTTACCCAAGCGATTATGCTTGATCTGCGCCAGCATGGTATCAAGG
>JBCAWW010000594.1:0-4108 GCA_038534415.1 Bacteroidota bacterium
CCATTGGGACGAAGAGGCCAAAATACCTCAACTCGAACTTCCCACTATCGAATCTTTTAAAGATATGCTCCATAGACATCTCAAATAATCTTTCTCATGAAGCCCATTTACATTAGCCTCTTTTTGATTTCGATTTCTGCTTTGGCTAGTTGGTCTTGTCAGGCGGTCAAAGCACAAAAAGCCAATGAAGCTCCATTTAAATATGTAGTGGTAATTGGCGTCGATGGTATGAGTCCAAATGGGATCAAAAATGCCGACACTCCCCATTTAGATGCCTTGATTGAGGCAGGCGCTTTTAGCGAACGCGCCCGCGCTGTCTTGCCGACTAGTAGTAGTCCCAATTGGGCCTCAATGATCATGGGCGCGGGTCCTGAACAGCATGGGATTACTTCCAATGCTTGGGAAAAAGATCGCCACCAACTCGCCCCAGTAACTCAGGGCAAGAGTGCCCTTTTCCCAACAATCTTTAGCTTAGTCAAGACTCAAATGCCGCAGGGCAGCACCGCAGCCATCTACGATTGGAAAGGCTTTGGGAGACTCTTTGAAAAAGATATGGTCGATTATGATCAACATGGTGAAGACGAATATGAAACCACCAAACTTGCGACCCTACACCTCAAATCAGCTCGTCCTACCTTCACATTTATCCATCTCGATCATGTAGATCATGCCGGTCATGCTCATCAGCATGGCAGCCCCGAATATTATGCCTCTGTAGAGGTTGCCGACAGTTTGATTGGCGAAATCATCGCGGCGACTAAAGAGGCAGCCATGTACGACGATATGTTACTCATCCTTACGGCAGACCATGGGGGAAAAGGCTATGGACACGGAGGGGAAAGCTTGGCAGAAATTGAAATCCCTTTCCTTTTGGTCGGGGCAAAAATCAAAACGCAGCACACCATACAACAGGCAGTTTATACCTATGACAATGCGGCTACAGCGGCTTATGCCTTGGGATTAGATATGCCCCAAGCTTGGATTGGTCGTCCTGTGATGGATGCCTTTGTGGATTATGAGCTAGCGGAGCGAGACCAGATCAATTCGATTTTGCCTACTGCTCTTATTGTGCCCACAGACGATGCGATCGAACGCAAAGATGGCGTATACAGCGCCAAGGAAATCGAAGTGAAATGTATATTTTTCGTGCCTGATGCCGAACTGAGATACACGACCGACGGCAGTGAGCCAGGGCCGGATTCGCCCCTTTACCAAGCTCCCTTTACACTCAATAAGACAACGACTGTCAAAGCCAGGGCTTTTAAGGCCGCTTATGCAGACGGGCCAATCGCTTCTCAAACTTTTGAAATACAGTAAATCCTATGCGCACACTACTACTCTTCTTACTTTCCAGTGTCCTCTTATTCGCCTGTAATCAAGAAGCGGGTTCTGAGGCTTGGATCATAGAGGCCCCTGCGGGGAACGCTTATGCCAAGATCGACGAAGCAGGAGAAACCATCATCCCCAATGGTCGGATCATCAAGCCATATGGCAAGACCTATCGCATCGCCCCTCATCCCTACGGACTAACGCTCAGTCCTGATGGTCAAATTGCCATTACGGCAAACTCCGGCACTAAGCCATTTTCCATCTCCATCCTACGAGATATTGCCAGCGAGAATCCCGCTGTACAGCAAATTCCAGAAGGCGCAGAAAATGATGCCGATCTGCTAGGCGCCGTGTTTATGGGCCTCGCTGTCAGCCCGGACAATCAGACGCTCTACGTGGCCGGAGGGCAGGAAAACAAAATTTATCTTTTCAATCTTGCAGACGGCAGCCGTATCGACTCTATAGATTGTGGGCGCAGTATTGATGAGCAGGATTATAGCCACGGCTATATCGGCGACATGGTCCTCAACCAAGCAGGCACCCGTCTGTATGCGGTCGACCAAATTGGCTTTCGCATGTTGATCATTGATACGGAGAAAAAAGAAGTCATCACAAATGTGAAGGTGGGACGTTATCCCTTTGGTATTTGCCTTTCACCGGATGAACAAGCGGCTTATGTCGCAAATGTGGGCATGTTTGAATACAAAGCCTTAGAAGGGCTCGATCCAGAGGATCTACAAAAGAATTCTTTGCGCTATCCGGCCTTTGCTTATGGCTCTAAAGAAATGAAAGAGGGGATTGACACTGATTCCACTGACATTCCGGGTCTGGGTGATCCTAATGCGCCGGAAAGCTTTTCGGTTTGGAGAGTTGATCTTAGCGTTACACCGAAGGTGAACGCCAAAGTCAAAACAGGCATACTGGTAGGCCAAAAAGTAGAGGACATCCCCGCCGTAGGAGGCGCTAGTCCGAACTCATTGGTAGCCTCTGATCAATATGTATTTGTGAGCAATGGCAACAACGATTTGGTCTCTGTGATTGACATAGACAATGACACTGTTATAAAAAATATCAGCCTAAAACTCGATCCACGCTTGGGCAACAAAAGAGGTACGATCCCTTTTGGTTTGGCCCTCTCTCCCGATCAAAAGCGACTGTATGTGGCCGAATCTGGGGTCAATGCAGTAGCCGTGATAGACGTAGCGCAATTGGAAGTAATCGGTCATATCCCTGTAGGCTGGTTCCCCTCCAAAATAGCGGTAAACCCCGATAACAAACAGCTCATCGTCGCCAATGCCAAAGGCTATGGTAGTGGCCCCAATGGAGGCGCCAACTTTGAGATGGGACCAGAAGGAAGTTATATAGGTGGTTTGATGAAGGGATCCATTACGGTTATGGACATACCCGATGAACAAACGCTCAAAAGCCTCACGACACAAGCGATCGAGCAAAATTTTGCGATAAAAAAGAGCTCGGATGTGCGGTATGCCGGTAGAAGAAAACTGCCGGTACCGCTTTATCCCGGGGCAAAAGCCAGCCCTATCAAACACATCGTATTTATCTCCAAAGAAAATCGCACCTATGATGAGGTCTTTGGCCAACTCAAAAAAGGCAAAGGCGATCCCAGTCTAGCTCGTTATGGGCTGAAGGCAAATTTCAGTAAACGAGATGGTAGCGGCAATATTGAGGATTGTGATGTCATGCTCAACCATATCGCACTCGCGCATCGTTTTGCGATCTCTGACAACTTTTATGTCGATGCGGATCATTCAGCAGACGGACATCGATGGTTGGTAGACACCTACCCAAATGAATGGGTGGAAACGCATGTTTCGGCGGCATATGGTGGCAAACGTCGTCCCAAAATGGATTCTAAAGCGCCGGGTAATTTTGCCCTAGTAGGCTCCACTGGAGCTATCTACCCAGAAGATTACAATGAGCATGGTGCGATATGGGATCATTTTGAGCGCAACGATATTGACTTTTTCAACTTTGGCTTTGGGACAGAGTTGGCAGGCTCCTTGGCCGATAGTACGATGAAGTATACGGGGATTCGCTACTTGGTCAATTACCCATTGCCGGGGCCTTTGTATGAGCGTTCTGCGCAGCAGTATCCTACCTACAATATGGCGATCCCGGATCAATTTAGAGTCGATCAGTTTCTCAAAGAATTTGAAAGTCGCTGGGGCGAAGGCGGCGATAGTCTGCCCCAAGTATTGACGGTATTGCTCCCCAATGATCATGGTGCGGGAGAGCGACCACAAGCGGGCTATCCTTATCGTGAAAGCTATATGATGGACAATGATTTGGCCTTGGGACGCTTAGTGGAGTTTCTGAGTCATACGCCTTATTGGAAAAATATGGCCATTGTGGTAACCGAAGATGATTCCCAAAACGGTGTCGATCACATTGATGCTCATCGTAGTTTATTGATGGTCATTTCGCCCTATGCCAAGCGCGATTATGTGGGCCATCAGCATTATAGTTTTGGCTCTATTTTCAAGACCTTTTGGAATGTACTGGGCACGCCCTACCTTAATCAATACGATGCAGGAGCGACTGATTTGAGTGATTTGTTTACCGATGAGCCTGACTTCACCCCTTACAATGCTTATGCGCTAGATGCAAGAGTATTTGATCCGCAAAAAGTATTGGACCCATTTGACGAAAAATTTGATTGGAGTGCGGTAATTGGATCCCCTTCATTGGATGATCCTGAAGTATTGCTTAGAGAAATGCAGGAAGCCGACAAAGAGCGAGAATTAGAGCGTAATCGACC
>JBCAWW010000595.1:0-4177 GCA_038534415.1 Bacteroidota bacterium
TTTCATATCGGGACGCTCTAGACCAAATCTAAGGTTTGTTTTGATAAAATCGAGTTTATTTCCCACATCAAAGCGCTCACCATCAAAATGGAGTGCGTACATGGCTTTTTCCTTGAGCATATTGGCCATGGCATCGGTCAACTGCACTTCGTTGTTTTTGCCTCGGCCCACTTTGTCTAGATAATCAAATATCTCTGCGGTAAAGACATAGCGACCCGCAATCACCAAATTTGAAGGCGCTTCTTCAACTGGAGGCTTTTCGACAAACTCATCTACCCGATAAATACGCTTATCTATCTCTTTGCCGCCAATTACGCCGTATCGGTATACAAACTTAGGATCGACAGCTTCTAAGGCTACTACAGGGGCTTGATAGCGATCGTAGATGTCCATGAGCTGCTTGGTGATCGGCACCTGATCTTTGGACGACAAAATGCTGTCTCCTAGCAATACGGCAAAAGGTTCTTGCCCCACATGATGACGTGCATAACGAATCGCATCCCCCAAGCCATTGAGCTCTTTTTGCCAAACAAAATGTATATCAGCTAACTCGGTGATATGGCGAATTTCCCGCAGGAGTTCTTCTTTTCCTTTTTCGGCCAAGGCGGCTTCTAGTTCAAAGCTGCGGTCAAAGTGCTCTTCGATCGAACGCTTCCCCTTACCGATGATCATCAAAATGTCTGTAATCCCCGAGGCGACGGCTTCCTCCACGACATATTGGATAGTCGGTTTGTCGACGATAGGAAGCATCTCTTTGGGTTGAGATTTAGTAGCAGGGAGCAGGCGAGTACCAAAACCGGCGGCCGGTATAACAGCTTTTTTTATCATTAACGATTTGTTGTGTGGATAATCTAAGTGTTTACCACAGCAAACTCCAAACCAATTCAAGCGTTCCCAATCCTATAAGCCATCAAAACTTACGGAGTAAATCGCGTCTTGGAGTCCCCAAGAATCTTGATTTTCGATGCCTTGCACTCTAATTCTAAAATCGCCGAGGTCATCAGTATGTTTAAATCGGATTTTGATTTGCCCATTTTCATCAGGCATAAGCCCTGCGTCCCAATAGACCAGGGGTCTAAAAACGGGGGTTTCAGCTTGCGGCTCTCCTAGACTCTCGGCAAAATCCCGAGGTCGATAAAATCCTTGATAATTAAGGTTGTGAGGATCTTCGAGTATCGTTTTGGGAGCCTCAATTCGTCTAGTATACACGGCAAATACCCCATTGAAACCCAAGGGTCCAAAGGTATTGCCCAAGGTACGGTTGAGGGTGTAAAGTTCTAGTCGCTCAATTTCCCTCCAGGGCACTTCAAAGATCTTTTGCGGATCGAAGGTGATGTAATTGTCAATCAAAAACATGGGTGGGCCGAGAAAGCGTTGTTTGCTTTCTTCTTCCAAAAGACTCAGGGTTTTTTGGTTCTCTAATCGAGAACGGTAAGCCGGCAATATTTTATTGAGAAAGACCTGGGTAGCCTCAATATCTTCTGGCCGATCGAGGCTACGCAACATCCCGGGTGTTACCTCTTCTTGAAAGGCTTCAATTTGTTGGATGGTGCTTTCAGCCAGTAGGGGTTCAATTTTAACGGTGGTCATGGCTTCGAGAATGAAGCTTTCCATATCCTTGAAGGGAATGTATTCTTTGAGCACAAAAGATCGATCAGGGGTCAGATTGTCAATTTCGGCGGTGCGTTCCGGGACGGGAATCGGAAAAGACTGCCCAAACAGCTGTGCAAAATCACGCCTTGAGGACATTGCCACTAAATATTGCTGAATATCAGGAGTGCGGACCGGGAAGGCATCCGGAAAGTCTGGATTATTACTGATAAGTTCCCGCGGAAAAATTTGCTTGATGCGGGGCACATAGTTTTCCTCAGCTCCTCGATCATAAAGTTGCAAAGTACCCGTACCATAAAAATCGGGTAGCTTGGTCTCTACCCTTCCATTTTGAGCATTGGTAAATTGAAACTCTTGGGTTTCCACCAAATAAACTGCCAAGAAATCTGCATTCATCGGGCGTTGAAAAAGAACATCATAGACCTCGGCTCTGAGGGAAAGCGATTGTTCACAATCATATCGCTTGATAAACTTTAAGCTAGCTCCAGCTGGAGGTATTTTTTCCAACCTATTGTTGAGGGATTCTGGTAAGAGATCGCTTTGGGTAACCGCTAGATTTACCGCCTGCTTTAGGGGATTGCCGGCTGCATCGAGAATTTGAATACTTAACTCGACACTGTCTTTCCTCGCATAGGTTTCTTGATCGGTTTGAATATTGATTTGCCAGTTTCCGACTTGTTGGATCGGACTATTTGGCTTAGGCAATACTTCGCTTTGCTCGAGACTGCCCTCATCTAGGTTATAAATGGGAATCGTTCGATTGAAAATCTGCTGCGGTAAAAAATTAAGATTCCAGAGGGTATAAGCTCTAAATTGATAATAATCTTCTTTCCAAGCTGGTGGGATAAAAAAGTCCCCCTTAGCACGCCCTGCCTCCACTTTGAGTTGTTGGTAAAGGAGCACTTCTCCCGCTCTATTGACCAATTCACAATGCACCACCCCACTCTTCTCTGCCAATCCTTCTTGCTCCAAAGCTAGCGCAAACCAGACATTTTCGCCTGCGACATAAAATGCCTTATCAAAGACCACCGATATGCCTTCTGGATTTGGCGTGTCTTGAGCGGAGAGTAGCAAAGGGAGACAGAGTCCTAAAAGAAGGAGAAGATGCTTTTTCATTTGTCAAAGAAATATGGGCGTTCTACTTGTGAGAGAGGGACAACCAAGCAATCGGTGCAGGGGCTTAGCACGCCATAGTAATTGCTAAATTCGGGGAGACTACAAAACCATTGAATATTTTGATATACCGCTAAGTCTTGTCTTTGTACCGGATGGAAAAAGGAATCTACTGCGGAAGCGCCAAAGTAACCCAAAACGGTTTCAAAAGGAGCATTTTCGTTTTGTACATTACCCGCAACGGCCGCTGGCGGAGAGTCAAAAATGGTTCCGGTTTGATTGATCACCTGATCTACTTTCCCCCAATACTCAAATGCTTCTGGCGTGAGAGAATACAGAAACACATTGATATAGGATTTTTGAAAGAAGCGAAAATCAATCTGTACGGAAGTAACTTCCTGCCCTTTCCAATCCGGACTGCTAATCCCCCTTCCATCAAAGAGTTGAATGCCTTCCCGTCTCGGTGGATCTGAGATATAGCAAGTCTTAGCGGGCACTAATGGACGAAATGGTTCAGTTATACTCCACCATCGCTCGACTTCCCAGCGCATAAAAGGACTTTCAGGCAGAGAGGAAAGCTTAAGGTCCGCTTCAAATTTGGCAAAACTTCTAAAGATTCGTTCTCCATTTTCACCGTACTGCTCCTCATAAGCCACATCCGTATACATTTGCTCGACAGATGACACAGGCAACAAACGCTCCATACTAGATCGATAGCTTCGGCCATCAGTCAAACGAAAAAACAATTGGTAGGCACGTCCGACCTCTCCCTTGATGGTTTCGCCTTGCAATACGAAAATACCGGCTTCCTGCTGCAAGAGATTTTCGGATTGTCCAAGGTCATTTTCAATCCTTGCCTCTAGCACGGGGGCTCCTTCAAATCGATTGCTTCCTCTCTCTACGGTTTTGAAGATTTTGATCGTAAAAGGCCCATCCCCGACGGTAATCAATCCATCTACCACCAGGAGTTCTGGATTTTGTTCCGGGTCTATTTCAAGCTCAATCTGGTCAATACAGCCAATGAGCAGACAAAGCATGTTCGCTACTATAAAAAGCTTTAGCCAAGCTATGCGCTGATTGATATGGATGCTTGGATGAGTCATTTTACCAATAATCAGGTCTTTCGGAAATGCTATTTGGTAGGACTAAACACTCAACACAAGGATGAAAAGAATATCGATTATTGATTCCGGGCAAGGTGCAAATCCAATCGACTCTTACTCCTAGGTCTTGGCGAAAAATGGGAAAATGAAAGCTATCAACTGCCGAAGCCCCAAAGTAGCCCAGCACCAACTCACTAGCATTTTCGGTATTGTGAACATTGCCCGCTACGGCTGCTGGCGGCGAATCAAAAATATCCCCCTCCTGATTGACCACCTGTTCTAATTTTTGCCAATAACTATAGGCTTCTGGAGTCAAAGAATATTGAAACAGGTTGATATAGGTCTTCTCA
>JBCAWW010000596.1:0-4172 GCA_038534415.1 Bacteroidota bacterium
GTTACCTTTTCTGCAATGCTAGCCATTTGCTTTGGTTTTTGAAATGTTGAATTGTTTATTGGAGACTCGTAAAAAATCTGCGGCAAATATAACAACTTTTGTCTTCTTGCAAGCCGAGAGGGAACTTATTTTCGTATTTTGCTCATCAAAGAATCGGCTGATTGACTAAGAGAGTACATATCAAAGGGGCTCATGATCATGATGAATACATCATCGGGATCGCTTCTGATGAACGCATCTGGAAGCTCTGTTATGAGCTCAATAAAATGCTGTCAATCAATATGTTGGAGTCGGAAGTTCTTCCGCCTGAATCTGCTTCGAAGGAGGAAGCTGATAAAAAAAATGAGGATCTATTATTTGAGGCAAAAAGCTTCGAGCCAGTAAAACGACCTTTGCGATATTACGAAGATGCGAATTCCGTTCGCGGGCGAGAATTTGCCTTATTTGCAGCTGAAAGTGCCGACTTACCAAAAACAGTCAGAGCTTTCCGTTATTTTTTATTACTTCGTGCTATCGATTCTCCTCCCCCTGATCTACCCGCACTCGTTGCCCAAATCAATGAGTCGGGCTTGATACGCTCTGCGGTAGACATTTCAAACGTTAAAAACATTAAAAGCCTAATACCTTGAAGATCATCCATCTGCGCAAAACTAAGATTGTAGCGACACTCGGTCCTGCTTGTACCAATGAGAAGACCCTTCTCGAAATGGTAAAAGCGGGCATGGACGTCGCTCGCCTAAACTTTTCTCATGCAGACCATGAAACGCATGAAAAATCCCTCAAAATGATTCGTGGGATTAACAAAAAGTACAAAACCAATATCCCGATCCTTCAAGATTTACAGGGTCCCAAAATCCGTATTGGTACTCTCAAAGCTCCATTCAAAGTGAAGCCGGGAGATGTTGTTACTATCAGAGCTGACATCAAAGAGCAGGTCAAAAACGACCTGCCAATCCAGTACGAAACCTTTGCCCAAGATGTAAAAGTAGGAGATCCTATTTTGATCGACGATGGTAAGGTGATCGCGAAAGTGGTGGAAACCAACAAAAAAACGCGAGCAAAACTTGAAATCATTTCCGGTGAAGCAATTCAAAGCCGTAAAGGAGTCAACTTGCCGCAGACCACTATCTCGGTTCCTACCATTACCGAAAAGGATTTTCGTGATATTGACTTCGCCGTTAAGCACCAAGTTGAGTGGTTGGCACTCTCTTTTGTGAGAACTGCTGATGACGTTCGTCTACTCAAAGAGTTGATCCGTCTCAAGAATGGCAATAGCAAGATTATCTCAAAAATCGAAAAGCCTGAAGCCCTCGAAAACATTGATGAAATCATCGCAGCGAGTGATGGTATCATGGTAGCTCGTGGTGATTTGGGAGTAGAGATTCCTTTGGAAGAAGTACCCATCTGGCAAAAACGCATTATCGCCAAATCCAATGAGCAAGGTAAGCCTTGTATCCTCGCGACTCAGGTGATGGAAACCATGATGGAAAATCCTCGTCCGACCCGTGCTGAAGCAAGTGATGTGGCCAATGCATTGGAAGATGGTGCTGACGCAGTCATGCTTTCGGGTGAGACCTCAGTAGGTAAATATCCAGTTGGAGTTGTCTCTACCATCGCTAAAATCTTAGATAGCGTCGAGGCTAATGCTACCAACATCTACTTCCACCACATGGATGATCTGCCACCAGAATCAGAACCCCTGAGTGGCTCTATCATTCTGTCTGCCTCAAAGCTTGCAGAAGAATCCAATGCTAAGGCGATCATCTCCATGACGCATACCGGTTATAACGCCATCAGTTTGTCTCGCAACCGGCCTAAGGCAAATATTTACGCCTTTACGAGCAATCGACCGGTACTCAATATGCTCAATTTGGTCTGGGGAGTACGTGCTTTCTTCTATGACAAATTTGTCAGTACTGATGACACCATCGATGATGTCCACGAAGTACTAAAAGACAACGATCTCGTACAACCAGGAGACATTATCGTCAACTGTGGTAGTATGCCGATTCACGAACGCGGCCGTACCAATATGCTCAAAGTCAGTCGTATTCGACAAAAAGGAGAGGTCAAAGAATAATTGAGTACCTAGTAGAATACACTTAGTATGCAGGCTACAACTGCTATCTACTAATTACACTCTACTTAATACTTCTATATGATATCTGCTGTCATTATTACCCTCAATGAGGCCCAAAACATTGCGAGATGTTTGAATTCTCTCGAGGGAGTGGCAGATGAAATCATTGTGGTGGACTCGGGTAGTACCGATGAAACCGCTGAAATATGTGCTCAATTAGGGGCAAATGTTGTAACGCGAGCCTGGGAAGGATATGCCAAAACCAAAAATTATGGCAATTCCCTGGCTCGCTTTCCTTTTATCCTGTCTCTTGATGCAGATGAGGCCCTCTCCGAGGAACTCCGTCATTCGATCTTGGCCGTGAAATCCAATCTCTTAGGAGCTTACCGCTTCTCACGCCTGACCTATTACTGTGGGCAGCCGATCAAGCATGGAGGGTGGTATCCCGATGAAAAAATCAGACTTTTCCCAAAAGATGCTGCCCGCTGGGAAGGGGACTTTGTGCATGAAAACTTAGCGTTGTCCGAAGGCCAAAAAATCACAAAACTAGCCGGAGACCTTCTCCATTATAGTTTTCATGAGCCTGTAGATCATCAAAAACGCCTAGTGCGCTACGCCCGTCTTGCCGCCGATAAAATGTATGCTCAAGGCAAGCCTCCTGCGATTTTTAAGCAATGGTTCGGTCCATTTTGGCGCTGGTTCAAAATGTATATCCTCAAAAGTGGTTGGCTAGATGGCAAGGCTGGTTGGCAAATTGCGAAAGGTTCTGCGCGCGCCATGTGGTTGAGGCAGATTTATTTACGCAAGCGTTATCTCGTGGGAGCAAAGCCCTTTCACGCTCATCAGCGAGTCCTGATGGTCAATCTTTCCAAAAGCTGGGGCGGCGGCGAAAAATGGTTTTTTACGGTTGGTAAAGCGCTCCGGGAGCATGGTTTTGAAGTGGCTTGGTATTGTTATTCGGCTAGTGTGCTTGCCCAGCGATTGGAGGAGGAAGGCTTGCCCTATTATAGCGCTAGACTACGCTTTCTGAAGCTCCTATTGCCGGGCCAATTACGCTTAGTCAAAAAGCATTTGCGCGATTTTTTGCCTGATACAGTTTTACTGAACGCTTCTCACGAACTCAAGACGGTGGGCTGGCTGGCCAAAAGAGTCGGGATAGAGAAGGTGGTTTTTAGACGCGGAGTATCTTACCCGCTCTCAGATAATCGCCTCAATCAGTGGTTTATCCGCAATGTGCCTACCCATTTTCTGGCCAATTCTCAGGCTACTTTTGAGGCTTTTTCGGCGGTTTTCCCCTTCGTGGAACGCTTATCTCATTTGACCCTCAACAATGGGATTGATCCGAGTCCTTGGGTCGCTAATGACAAAGGCCGGATCCCCAATCGGATCGGCATGTCGGCTCGTTTATCACCCGAAAAAGGCATTGATAGAGCGATTGAGGCCTTGGCGATATTGCGAGACCGAGGGCAGCAGTTTGAATTACACATCCTTGGGGAGGGGCCAGCTCGCGCAGAAATTGAGGCTAAAATCGAGCAGCATGATCTAACAAATCAGATCATTTTGCGGGGCTTTGTGACGGATGTAGCTGCAGAATTGAATCGATGCAGCTTTTTTCTTTTTACGCCACGTTTTGGTGAGGGCACCAGTTTGGCGCTTATAGAGGCCATGTTGTTGGAATTGGCCTGTGTGGTAATGGACAGTCCAGCGATGGCTGAAGTGGTGGAGCATGGCACTACGGGTTATGTTGTCCCGGATGGGGACATCGCAGCTTTAGCAGAATGTATCGGCAGCCTCTTATCGGATCAGGACCTTCGGCTGAAAATGGGAAAATCAGGTCGCCAGCGAGCACTTGAGCATTTTACTCTCGAGCGTTTAGTCTCAGACTTGGCGGATTGGTTGAAAGCATAGTGCTGTTAGTTTATGCAATACTAGAAATCCAAGGGTTTTATCGTCAAGAGGTTGATATCATAGCCAGTGATTCTCACTTCCTTAAAAGCATCGATGAAGCCAGCCTCAGACTTTGCTTCAACCAATCCGCCAAGTCTGAGACTAAACGCTCGAGAGTAAAATGCTCAAGTGCTCGCTGGCGACC
>JBCAWW010000597.1:0-4170 GCA_038534415.1 Bacteroidota bacterium
ATGGAATGTCTTTGAAGACTGGTATGACTTCATGGTAAATGAAATATATGTAAGCGGCGATAAGGTAAATCACCTTGGTATGACCTTCGTGCCTATTTATCGGACAGCCCCTAACTATAAGTTTCTTGGTTTTTTGCGAGAAGATAGCGTGAACCAAAAAGTGTACTTTTACGACCCTTATTCCTTTCCTATTCCCAACTTAGGGAGCGAAAAACTGCTATACGATTTTGACATTGAGGTCGGAGATACCATCGATATTTTTTACCGAGAGCATGACAGTAACATCCAACAAGCGATAAAGCTGACAGTGGATTCGATCGGCATCGCGGATAAGTTTATCGAGCCGATTTTAGGCCCATTTGAGATTCCTCCAATTATCGATGATAGTGCTCGAGTATACAACCTCCAACCAGTAGGACCTCATCCTTCTCATCCCACGCCCAAAAATATCACCTGGGTAGAGGGAGTAGGATCTACCGCCGGGCCGATGAGGTCAGGCATAGGGGGATCACCAGTCTTTACTTATGATCTCGTCTGTTTTCATCAAAACGGAGAGTTAGCATATTATTCAGTTAGCAATCACAATCGAGGTTCAGATAGCTGCCTGGCCTTGGTGACAGCCAGCATTGAGCCTACAGAAAAACCATATTCGATCTACCCCAATCCTGCGATTGACAACTTGGTCATAGAGCATAGCTCCCCGGCAATCGAGGTCAAAATATTCAATTCCTCCGCTCAGCTGATTTATCAGGCTGAGAATATACAAGCTGGGATTCATGAAATTAAACTCACTGATTGGCCAAAGGGGATCTACTTCCTTAAGTTCCAGTTTGGAGATAGAGTGGCCAGCGAAAAATTTATTTTGTTAGAGTGAGTTCAAGCTCAACAAGCCTTATTTCCTTTTTATTATCTCCTTATATTTAGGTATTACCGCTCTTCGCGGAACGCTCAGTCACGGCTGCGCGCATTAAGCATCACCCTCTATATCTAATTCAACATGAAACTAGGAGCATTTTCGGTTAGTCTCAACGTCAAGGATCTCGCAGTATCTAAGGCCTTTTATGAAAAATTGGGTTTCAGTGTTTTTGCCGGCAAAGTAGAGCACCGATACTTCATCATGAAAAATGGAGATACGCTGATCGGATTATTTCAAGGCATGTTTGAAGGCAATCTCATGACCTTCAATCCCGGTTGGGACCAATCAGCCAATCAACTAGCAAATTTTGATGATGTCCGCGATATCCAGCAAAGCCTCCAACAAGCTGGCCTCACGCTAGATAGAGAAACAGAAGCCGACGGTAAGGAAGCAGCGAGTATCGCCCTTCGCGATCCTGACGGCAATATGATCCTGATCGATCAGCACGTACCGAAAAAGTAAGCGTTCTGCGAAGCAGAGGATAAACATAATCGCTCGCCGTCGGGATGTCCCTGATATCATTGAACATAGCTGTGGAAACAGAGTAGTTCGTTTGCTTATATAAGTAATTGAGGAGCAAACTCCTTGATTACCAAACGTTTTTGCATCTGGGTCCGTCTTGTAAAGAAAGTCAGCATGAGATCTCTTTACTTATCCTGTCTAATGGCAGCTATCATAGGCTGCTTATCAAGCAACACCTTATTGGCACAGAATCCTTGTTATGAGTATTTTCCAATGGGTCAGATTACCGGTATCCAGCAGGATTTTTCCTATTTGTATATAGGAACCGAATCTGATGGATTGGTCCAACTAAATAAATCAAGCGGTACCATTGAGCAAATATACACGCCCAGTAATTCCTCCTTGGACTCTCTTCACATTGAATCCATCATTCGATATCGACAAAATATCGTCCTTAGTACAGGAAAACATTTATTCAAACTAGATCGAATTACAGGGCTTTTTCTTATTTTGGCAGATAGCATCAGCGGTCTATTGGCTAGAGGACGTACATACAATCATTTATATGTCGTAGATGACCGAGATATGTACCTTCTGGAAAATGACTCTGTGATTTATCATCAGGATCTTACGCAGATTGTGCCAGATGCTTGCTGCAGTCGCAATACTTCGGTTTTGAGTTATTATGATGATCTATGGATTAGCCATCATGACTTTTATGAATTCGATATACTCCGATTTGATGGCACAAATTGGGAAGTCTATGGGGATCATAACAGTATTTTACCGGTCGAGTCCTTTCAGCATAATGCTCTTAGCATTTGGGGTGATCGTATTTGTGCGAGTCATTGGGGAGGCATAGATTCTTACAACAGTCAGACTGGTCAATGGACGTCCTTGCATAAACCAAGCAGTGGAGAGATCATCGTTGGAACCGATACACTCAAAAATAATATAACTACGATCGGGCAGGACCGTAGGGGTGGGTATTGGGTTGGTATGGATCCATTGGTCCAAGCAAAGCTGGCCTACTTTGATGGGAATGAGTGGGCCTATCTAAATGACTTCAGTCCCGATTCTTTTACAACCCATGTGATTGATTACTCCTACTATATAGACGGTGTTACCTATTTTGGTACTTCTGAGGGTTTACTCATTATTGATAAAAAATGCCTGGGCCTGCTTTCTGCTAATGAGGCCTCAATAGAAGCGGGAAGCGTTCAGATCTCCCCCAACCCAGCCCAGCAAAGTCTACAGGTCAAATGGGCCGATTTGCCAGCAGAAAATTGGCAGTTAAAGGTATATGATCTTGCGGGTAGATTGGTCTGGGAAACGGAAAAGTACCATTCTAGTGCAGAGCATCTCATTTTGCCCGACTTAGCGATCAATTTGTATCAGGTGCAGATCCAGATGGGAGATCGGTTTATCAGTCAAAAAATGCAGCTAGGTTGGTAGATTTATCCGGTGGTAACTAATTGAGGGAAGCGTTCCGCGCAGCGGTAATAAAAATAAAAATGCACCGAATTTGCTTGCCAAATGATGGGCAGAGACTCCCTACTTGTATTGTCTGATAATCATTTCGATGCGCTTGTCTCCTTTGAGAGAAGGAGCGATCTGATAGATAAAATCGTGACGATCAAAATCTAGTAAGAGTGCATTTTCCAAATAGATTTCGCCTTTGCTACGGATCCCCGCTTCATAGCAGTAAGCGGAGCATTGATAGTAGAGTTCGGCGAGGCCGGGATTGATCTTGATCCCTTCTTCTAGATAAGTAATGGCACCCGTAAAATTGCCATGTTCAAATAAAAGCTCAGACCAATCATGCCAAATATGCGGATCTGAGGGGGCATAGCTTACGGCCTTTTCGAGGAAGGTATAAGCAGAATGTCGGTTGCCCAGCTTGTATTCGCAGATGGCGATCGAAAGGCAGAGGTCAGCATTTTCCTCGTCTAGGATGTAGGCCT
The DNA here is from genome assembly GCA_038534415.1 of Bacteroidota bacterium. GTDB lineage: Bacteria > Bacteroidota > Bacteroidia > J057 > J057 > JBCAWW01. Next base: position 3,343 of record JBCAWW010000597.1, read on the forward strand.
TTTGATAATAGTGGATGGCTTCTAAGAAGCGTTCACGGCGTTCTAGGCAAAATGCGATTCCGACCCAAGCATCGATATAGTCAGGATCTAGTTTGGAGACATACTTATAATAGCGCTGAGCATCGTGGTACATCTCTAAGCTCTCATAGCATTCGGCTAGATGATATAGCGTCGGGATGTCGTCCTCTCTAACGGAGTTGGCTTCCAAAAATACCTGTAGGGCTTTTTGGGTTTGTCCAAGATCGAGGAGCAGTTCTCCTTTGTTGAGGTAGGCTTGGGCGAAGTCTTCTTGAATGACGATGGCATAATCCAACGCATCAATAGCTCGTTCAAAATTGCCCTGCTTTTGATAGAGCACAGCCATATTGTACCAAGCTAGGTTGGTATATGGATAATCCTCCAAAAAGTTTTGATAGAGCGCAATCGCTTCATCGTGGCGATCGTCGGATTCGAGGAGAAAGCCTAACTCATAAAGCACATCCTCAAAATCGGGTTTGATTTCTAGGGCCTTTTCGTAATAAGCCTGGCTATCATCAATTTCGCCGCAGATTTGGGATACATTGCCCATCTGCATATACACTTCAGCAGGCTTATCGGTAATCAATAAGAGTTGCTTGAGTTGTTCAATAGCTTCGGGAAAACGTTCGCGACGAGCGAGCAGATCAGACTGAAAATATACGTACTCTGGAGTAAGTGGACTGTATTGCAGAGCGGTCTCCATCAGGGCGATCGCCGGGTCAAATTTACCTAGCTCAAACTCCAAACGGGCCAATTTAAAGTATAGCTCACCGCTAGTAGGATGAGTCTGCATCGCAAAGCGAACCAATT
>JBCAWW010000598.1:0-4164 GCA_038534415.1 Bacteroidota bacterium
ATGGTGATTTTGGTGGGAGAATAAGGCTTCTTGCCATTGATACGTCCCGTCTGACCATTGACCAAAAACTGGAAAACCTTGTTTTTGTAGCGATAACCGGCCACCCAAGCTGGCAGCAAAACATGCTTATAGGTCAAGCGATCTTTTTGGGTACGGATCCGGAGATGGCGATAAGTGTCTCCTGGTATCTCTCGAATGATCGATTGCTTGATATCATCGTCCATGATACGGTCTGCGACCTGATAACTTTCTTTGAGATCGTGCTGATATAATTCAGTTTCCCAGCCCAATAGATAGTGCGCATCATAATTGACGAGGGCCGTGAGATCGTAGGGATAAATCCCTTCTGCCAGTCCCTGTTGAACCCCATGGGAAGCCACTACCAATACATCATCAAAAAAGTGCTGAAAACGACCATTGGCTGGCACCCAGCGTACTTTCCTCACTTGCCGAGTTTGACGTTGGCCGTTGCCATCAGTGTAAGACTGAGTCTCATAGTAGTAATGCCCTGCCTGGGCGGTCCACTGAGAGTAGGTATAGGCATCAAAAGTGAAGTAAGGAAGGTAGACCCCTTGAATCTTTTCGAGAGAGGCCAACTTGGTGAGATTATTGGGATGAAACCATCCACGGCCAAGCCATTTGCGAAATTTCTCGTAGGCGGACTCCTTTGAGATCTGAAAAGGAATGACTCCTGCTGGCTGAATGACCCTCGTTTCGGTAGCTGTTTCGTTTACTGCTTCGGAGCCACAAAATGGACAGGTCAAACCTACCTGATCACCCGGCACGGACAGATCTGAGCCACACCCTTCGCAATGAAAGACTTTGGCCTCGATATTGAGACCTCTAGGCGCATCGTCCATATCCATACCCGCATGGAGAGGGCGTTCGATAATCTCGTCATTAGCACGGGATAAATCTTGCGTATATTCGCAAAAATCACAATGCAGTTTCCCCAGGCCTTCATCAAAGGTGACCTGGGGATTTCCGCAATTTGGACATTTTACCTGGAGGTATTCTGTCATATTATTCTCTATTCCAGCTAGGCATGCGACCCGGCGTATAAGGGGCACCCATTGCTTCTAGTTCTTTTTCAATCTTTTGGACTGAGCTGACGACGCCTTCTAATTGTTCCATCACTGGCTCAAACAGTTCAGCTGCGATATCGTATTGCTCCTTCATTTCGGTAGGAATAGCCGAAGAAGACGAGCCTAATCCCCAGAGAATGCGACCGACTCTGCCACTGACAGAGGGTAGGGTCTCAAACTGACGACGGGATAGACTGGGATCGCCATTGAGGGCAAGCGAAATCTCTTGCAAATCTTGCTCAATTTCTTTGATTTTTCCGAGCATATCAATAGGCACATCAGGCGTGTTGCGAACAGCAGCTTTGAGATAGTCCATGCGCTTCTTAAGATCATTGCTCATGGCGCCAGCAGCCGAGACAGAACGCTGCAATTCGGCGGCTTTGCCCATGAAAGCTACTACTTCTGCTCTGTCTGCAGCAGGCAAGGTGACATTGTCCAGCGGCTTGATATTAAAAGATTGCTTGCCTACCAACTCTATGGCTTCGCCATTGACGATTTTGGACATAGATACATAGTAAGTACCTGGTAGGGCCAAATAGCCACGGCCATCACGTTTGGGGTTGACGGGTGAAGTCGAAGGATAACGGAAGTCCCAAGTTATCTTTTTCATGCCAGTAGAGGCAGAAGTCTTGATACGACGGACGACATTGTCCTCTCCATCTGTAATGGTAAAGAGGAGGTAAGGACTTTCCTCATTGTCCTCCGCGCGCATCTCTTCAAAACTTGGGTAAGGAATCGGCTCGCCGGCTTTGGCTAGCTCTTTTTCTTTTTCCTTTCGGATTTGTTTCAGTGTTTTGATGGGGTCTTTGAAGTGGTAAGTAATCACTGCGCCTACTGGAGGGTTAGGAGCGGTAAAGAATGACTCACCTTGGAAAGCCTTACCACGACCGCCCACGGGCGTTGCTTGGTTAAACATCCAAGCATCCTTGATGGGGAAGATATGCGCTTCTTTGGCCAATACTTCCTCCGTAATAGAACGCAAAGGAGCATAGTTGTCGAGCACATAGAAACCGCGTCCAAAGGAAGCTAGCACTAAATCATTTTCACGCTTCTGAATGGCGATATCACGAATCGCGATGGTCGGTAGACCCGCTTTCATTTGTGTCCAATTTGTGCCACCGTCTAGGCTGACGAACAAGCCAAACTCCGTACCCGCAAATAAGAGATTAGGATCAAGGTGATCCTCAGCGATGGAGTAAACAGAGCCCCGCTCAGGTAGATTGTTGGCGATAGAGGTCCAGCTTTGACCCTTATCAGTACTTTTATAGAGATAAGGCATAAAATCGCCCATCTTATGATTGTTGAAGGCCGCGTAAACGGTACTTGCATCATGTTGGGAAGCCAATAGCATATTTACGTAGGTGCGTTCTGGGACCCCAGCAACACCATCGACTTTGCGCCAATCACCCCCTGCATTTTCTGAAATGTGAATGAGGCCATCATCCGTCCCAATATAAAGAAGGTCTTCTTGAACAGGGGATTCATCCAAGGCAACGATATTACCATAGATGGTGGTGGAGATATTTTTGGCTACAGCATCCATGCCCCACACTTTGCCCATGACGGGTAGCGTATTGCGATCTAATTGACGGCTGAGGTCTCCACTAATGGTTTTCCACGTATTGCCTTGGTCATCGCTGCGAAAGACTTTATTGGCGGCGAAATATAGGCGCTTTGGATTGTGGGGGCTGATCAACAAGGGGGCATCCCAGTTCCAACGGTAAGCGGCTTCATCTTTGTCCGGCTGAGGCTGGATGGGCACGCTTTCTCCACTTTGCTTGTCGTGGCGCACTAGCCAGCCGTATTGGGCTTGCGCATATACAATATTTGAATTGGTGGGGTCAACCTGCGACTCAAAGCCATCCCCACCATTAGTGGTATACCAATCCTGGTTCATGATGCCGTGGGCATTGATCGTACGAGAAGGACCACCCATACTCCAGTTATCTTGGGTACCACCATAGATATGGTAAAAGGGCTGAGCGTTGTCGGTTGAGACCTTGTAAAACTGAGTTACTGGCAGATTGGGTTTGAAAATCCAGTTTTTGCCACTGTCATAGCTTTCATAAATACCCCCATCGCAGCCCATCAAATGATAAGATGGATGATCTGGGTCGATATATAAGGCGTGATTATCCACGTGCTTGCTTTTTTCACCCAGACGTTTCCAAGTTTTGCCGCCATCGACGCTAAGCATGGCGTAGGTATTGAGGGAAACTACGCGATCTACATCAACGGGATCGGCTACAATTTCTTGATAGTAATTACCACTTGTCGCATATCCGTTCATCCGCTTCCAGCTAACGCCTTGGTCTTGAGAACGGTAAAAACCACCTTTTTTGCCAGAGGATTCGACAATGGCGTAAACTACATCAGGATTAGCTGGTGAAATAGCGAGGCCAATACGGCCCAAATCACCACCCGGTAGTCCTTTTTGAGATTTGCTCCAAGTCTTACCGCCATCGGTTGATTTGTAGATTGCTGAGCCAGGGCCGCCAGAGATAAAGGTCCAAACGTGGCGACGACGCTGCCAAGTAGTGGCATACATGACATCTGGATTGCGGGGATCCATTAGGACCTCACTCACACCAGTATGTTCATCTACTTCCAATACTTTTTCCCAGTTTTCGCCTCCGTCTTGGGTGAGGTAAAGGCCGCGATCCCCTCCTTCGGACCACAGAGGTCCTTGAGCGGCAACAAAGACTCTGTCAGAATTACGCGGATCTACGGTAATCATCCCGATATGCTCAGAATTTTTGAGACCCATGTTTTTCCAAGTAGCACCACCATTGGAAGATTTGTAGACACCGTCTCCGTATGCTACGGAACGCTGCCCATTATTTTCACCTGTTCCCACCCAAATCACACTTGAGTTGTTGGGGTCCATGGTGATACAGCCTACAGAGTATGATCCTTGGCTGTCAAATACGGGTTGATAAGTAGTACCATTATTGATGGTTTTCCAGACCCCCCCGGAGGCCACAGCTACATAATATTCGAATCTATTGGCAGAATTGCGGATTTTGCCGTCAACCCAGCCAATAGATTCGAATATTATGTAGCTGTGGCCTCCGGGGGG
>JBCAWW010000599.1:0-4160 GCA_038534415.1 Bacteroidota bacterium
GATTGGGAAAAATCGAAAAATCCCATATAACATCGTTAGAATATATTACTTCTATTAAGTGAGAGTACATAAAAGCACCATCTAGGTCTACCGCTTTGAGTCGATAAAACGATTGGCCTTCATAAGGATCTGGATCAATGGCTTCATAGGGCAAGATTTCGTCGCTATACCCAGCCGCAGCGACCTTGACTACCGGCAAAAAGAGTTGGCCGTCCCGGGTTTTTTCAATGGTGAAGTAATCGCTGTTTTGCTCAGATTCGGTTACCCATTGTAGCAAGACAAACTGTTCTTCGGGAAAAGCATCAAAAGAGAGCAACACTACTGGAAAAGGGACTATACCATTGTATCGACTCACATCATGTCCGTCCCCATCACCACCCCCAAACATGGCGCTCAGATTGTCTCCTGAGAGGAAGCCTTGCAAGTCAGAGAAATCATGTCCATCCCCTTCTCCTCCGCCAAACATCGAAGCGATCTCGGTACCATCTATCAGGATTTGAGTTCGACTATTATCCTGTCCATCCCCTTCACCGCCCAAAAACATCATGCTAAGATCTTCTCCACTAAGCGCGCTTTGACTAGCCAAAGCATCATGCCCATCCCCTATCCCTCCGCTAAACATTAGCGCGAGATTCTCTCCTTCCATGCTGAGAGTATTGATACTCCTGACAGCTCCATCTCCTTGGCCACCCATATACAAGCCACTGACATTCAATCCGTTGATAGAGACACTGTTGATACTTTTGTCTTGTCCATCCCCTCTGCCACCACTATAAAGGGGATGTAGCCCCATAGGCTGGCCGAGCAAATTGCTCTGTAGTAGTTCCCCTAAGCCTTGCCCGTCTCCCTTTCCTCCTTGAAACTGAGCCAAGAGAGAAAAAGGGAAACACAGACAGCCCAGTAAACCGATGAGTCTAATGAACTTTTTCATCTTATTGGGCACTACGGACTCCACGAAAACCAATACGACTGTTGGTGATATTTGCAGTATTGGCTGCGTCATATCGGTCAGAGACTCGACAATATTCAAAACCATTGGCGTATGAACCCCCACGGTACCCAATATCTCCACTCGTTACTCCCGGCCAATTTGCCACATTGTGTTCGCCTAATGCTGTGATAGTCCCATCACCATGCTCTCCCGTAAAGGCACGCCCTCCCGGTGCACCGATAGATACCATCCGCTCATATAAGTTGCCGGTCATTTCCATTATGCCATAAAAAGTAGCGCCGGTTTCTTCTCGGGTTTTATTGACTGCACTAGCGGCAAAAATCCCACATCTTGCTGGTCCTCCAAAGCCGGAAGCAGTAGACTGATAAAAGGCATTGCCAATACCTGTCCCCATATCAACCACATTGGCATTAGGATTGCCATCGCTATTGATTGTATAGGGATTGCCGATATCATAAATGTTGGCATTGCCCCAGGCAAAAGAGTTTGGCGGAGGATTTACCGGTCCCTTACAAGCCTTTTCAAACTCAAACTCTGTCATTGGTCGCAGGCCTGACCAATCTAAATAGGCGAGGTAGTCATTACTGTTTACATAGTTTAGCGGACGATCAGGTGTCGTCGTTGTGGCATTGCCGCTGATATAGGAGATCGTATTACGTGCCACTACTCCATCGGTGTTTTTATGTACAGAGTTGGTGATGTCTCTTTCTGTTTTTTGGGCATCTGTCAGCGTATTAAAAAAGTCTACATACTGGCCTTGACTAACTTCATACTTCATGCAGTAAAAGGCATTATAGCCCTTGGGAAAAGCGGCAGGTATTGGTCCCAAGCGATCTCCACCGCTTGATCCTGTGACAGCACCATAGTAGAGATTGCCAAATGTAGTCCCAACCGCAATGGCATTTTCAGAATTGATATTGTAGCTAAAACCAAAGGGATAGTTGTAAAACTTATTGGCTTCTGTCCCCCCCGGTCCACTGCCTAGACCAAAAGCAGATTGAGGTACGTATACCATTTCGACGCCAAACACCTGGACGTCTACTACCTGCCCATCAGAAAGGCCATCAAGCCCGTAGGGCCAAAGCAATTGTACGCCTGCATAGTTGACATTACCGCTACCATCTGCACTGCGGTAGATAAATGAGCCTAGACCATCAGGAGTCGTATTGATGCTGGCCCCAGCTGGAGCATTATGCCCATCTCCAGCGGCGGTACCATTGACATAGTTGATCGTAGCATGTTGCCAATCACCACCAGTACTGCGGTATTTGACAAAGACCCAAGCAGCATCCCAGTTTGCAGGACCGACACTGAGTCGCCAGGAATTTTCCCAGCTCAAATCAAATTGGATGAGTACCGTTTGGTTGGTAGTATTTTGTCCGGTGAGGGTAACATTGCTGAGCGTAATATTATTGGCCCAGCTAATTAGCGCTAAGCAGCAGCTTAGCAGAGTGAGACTGAATCGTCGCATAACAAATTAGTTTAAGGTGTAATTTGTCTGGAGATGATCCAATGCCAAAAAGGTAAACAAAGAGCAGCACAAAAAAGGAGTGATCAACTCCTAAGCTACTCAATAACAATTATTTACAATTTTTCTTTTTTTTTGAGACGGGGATTGGGATTACTGCTTCGCAGAACGATTCCCTCCGATATTTACCAGCTGCTGCCTGGTTTTTAGCAGTAGGTTTTGCAAAAGAGAAGCGTTCTGCGAAGCAGTAAAAACAAGAAAAAGACTTAGGGCAACAGCAGCTTCTTACGATAAACTCCTTCTGGACTTTCTACGCTCAAGACATAAATACCTTGGCTTAATCCCTCCAAACTGAAGTGCTGGCGTTCTCCGAAGGAGGCAAAACTTTGCCTCAAAAGCTCTCGACCCTGAAGATCAAAGATACGCACCTGGCTTTGAGTCAGCTCACAGTCGGTTTGGATATACAATTCGCGGGACATAGGGTCCATCCAATCAAAAACTTGGCAATCATTGGCAAGCAGATCGAGAGAGGTAGCCTGCATTTGTATGCCACTCAGCGCCTCGGTCCCATGAATCAAACCCGCATTTTCGGCCACAGTCGCCACAGTCGCTTGCACCACACGGCTTAGGAATGTCATGTTGAGATTACCGATCGTATCATTGACGGTATGGTAATAAGGATTGCGAAACTCCGAAGCATCAGTCAGCATGAGCGCCGGCATCCCAGCATCCCAGAAGATGGAGTGATCACTTCTTCTCAAATCGGGAGCAATTTGTCCATTACCGGGTACGGCAGCAGATACGACCTTCAAATCTGGCACATATTGAGTCGCAGCATTTTCAAAGGCATTCATCAAGGGAGTGGAAGCCTGATTGGCGATATTGGTAACAAAATTGCCTCTAAAACTATCGGCGGCTACGGCATTATAGACAGTAGGAAATAATAAGTTGAATCCAGTAGGAAAGGTCTGGGTGTTGGCGTCGGTATCATAATAGCCAATCATCTCTAAGTTGAGTACGCCCAATACATTATCATCTGCCGGCAGGCCGCCATTATTGACGTAGGCAAAGCTTCCTAGGAGGCCATCTTCCTCAAGGTCGAAGGCAAGATAGCGGATACTTTTTTCGCTCAAATAGGGACTTAGGACCCTTGCCGCTTCCAAAACGCCCACGGTCCCGGTGGCATTATCGTCTGCTCCCGGGGTATTGGGGACGCCATCATAGTGAGCATCGATGATATAGACTTGTTTTTGATCCTCTATGCCTGATTGCTGTCCGATCAAATTGACAGCTTGATAGTTTTGATAAATTTCTTCTTGGCGGGAAGTCACCAATCCCAAGGCGGCTAAGCGAGTGTCAATGCTATCTTGAATTTGCTGGATCAAACTGAGTTGATTGGATCTATGTCTTGATTGGGCAAAGTAAGTAAGGTCTTGCCTTAGGCGAACGCTATCCACTTGATCTACGATTGCTTGAATATCCACCGCAATGCGGTCATCTGCTACTACTTTGACCCGATGCATCGCGATAAAAATCGGCTGGGGCGCATCCCAATAAATGGCCTTCTGAGTACCTGAGAGTACAGGGAAGCCTTTTTCCCCGATAGCTTCAGAGGTGACATTGCGAAAGCTCAGGCCTTCATCTTCAGAAAGTAAAAGGCGTATATTGAGTGAATCATTTTCGGGATCTGCAACATCATAAACCACGGTTAAGCGATTGTTTTCGAAGCTAAACGACGCG
>JBCAWW010000600.1:0-4152 GCA_038534415.1 Bacteroidota bacterium
ATAAAAAAGATGCCTGTCTCGTGGCAGAAACAGGCATCTTTTATGCGTAATAAATAGTGAAGAATTTCTTCTTACTTGGCTCCAATATTGTGGTGCAGACTCAATTGGATCTGATTTTTTTGCCAATTGTCGGTGGTTTGTTGCATCAAACCCAACTGGACTTTGAGATTATCTCTCACGCTATAGCCTAAGGCACCATAAAGACGGTTACGATCAAAAATTTCAACCGTCCTCCCATCGCCTATTTCACGTTGCCCATTGATAAAAAGCTCATTGTATAGAGCGAGGTAGATAGCCCCCTGACCGAGCGTCTCTTGATTGAGCGGCACCGTAAAAAACAAATTGTAGCGATAGCGAGTACGAAAATCTTGCCCAGACACAAAACGTTGTTCGTAGCGAAAGCGGTGTTTGAGATAAATCCGTTTACCGATTTTGTGGGGAAGAAGGGCTTCTTGATAAATACGACTTTCAGAAACAGTTTCTGTTCCATCTCCAAATTCTCCGGTTTGAATATTACCATAACCTAATGTAAGAAGGGCATTTGTTCCTGCAGGTTTATAAGTCAATCCTCCCCGCAAAAGTAATTGCTCGAGATCTCCTCCTAAGTTCCAGTTTCGAAACTGCACATCTCCCTGTAGTCCAATTACACTTTGATCATAGCCCTGTTTTCGCGATTGTTTTTGTTTGAGTTTTGCAGTCCAAAAGTACATATACCAAGCGCCCATTTGATCTTCATCGATCTGGGCTGTAAGATTCGTCGGGATTAACAATAAGGCAATGAGAGCGAGCCATAAGGATTTTAAAAGCATAATTCTGTTGATATTTACAGCGATTCAATAATTTCCAGCAAAAGGTACGACAAATTGTCAAAACGGCTTTTTTAAGCCTTCGCGGATTAAACTTCACCCCAGCACATATATTTCAGTTCCACAAACTCCTCAATCCCATATTTGGAACCTTCTCGCCCGATCCCACTTTCCTTGACCCCGCCAAAGGGCGCCACTGTGGTCGAAATCGCGCCAGTATTGATCCCCACCATACCATATTCTAGCGCTTCTGCCACTCGCCAAATCTGCGCATAATGCGTCCCATAAAAGTAAGCCGCCAAACCAAAGGGAGTATCATTGGCCAGAGCGATCACCTCTGCCTCCGTCTCAAAGCGGTAAATAGGGCTCAGTGGACCAAAAATCTCTTCTTGATGCAAATCCATTTCAGGCTGAACCTCCGTCAATATCGTAGGATTCATAATCGCCGGACTAAGTTTATCGCCCCCCAATATCACCTTCGCCCCTCTAGCAGTCGCATCATCCAGGAGACGTTCTACTTTCTCCATGGCCTTTTGGTTGATTAGTGGGCCGACTTGGACATTGGGTGCGAGACCATTGCCGACTTTGAGTTGGGAGACCGCTGCGCGGAACGCTACTACAAATGCATCGTAGATGCCAGATTGTACATAAATCCGGTTGGCCGTGATGCAAGTTTGGCCTGTATTGCGATACTTGGCAGCGATGGCACCTTTGACCGCAGCGGCTAGATCCGCGTCCTCAAAAACGATAAAAGGCGCATTGCCCCCGAGCTCTAAGGATAGTTTTTTGACCGTATCGGCACATTGTCTCATGAGCAGTTTACCCACAGGAGTAGAACCCGTAAAGGATAACTTACGGACCTTGGGGTTGGCACAAAGTTCCGCTCCCACCGCCTGCGCTTGGGTAGTTGGGATCATATTGATCACGCCTGCCGGAAAACCTGCTTCCTCAGCCAATTGAGCCAAGGCCAAAGCCGAAAGCGGCGTTTCTTCTGAAGGCTTAATCACCAGCGTGCAACCCGCCGCCAAAGCCGGGGCGACCTTACGACAAATCATCGCATTGGGAAAATTCCAGGGAGTGATTGCGGCGACTACTCCTATAGGCTGTTTGAGGGTCGTAATCCGAGTATTTGCCCGATGGGCGGGGATCACATCACCATAGATTCGCCTCGCTTCTTCGGCAAACCATTCGATAAAGGAAGCCCCATAACGAATCTCTCCTTTGGCTTCGGCCAAGGGTTTACCCTGCTCCCAGCTTAGCAAATAAGCCAAGTCATCAATATGCGTTATGATCAAATCGTGCCATTTTTTCAAGAGAGCTGAGCGTTCGCCGGCTAGGCGTTGACTCCAATCCAAAAATGCGGCAGAAGCCTTGTCAATCGCGAGTCGGGTCTCTGCGGGTCCACAATCCTGCACTTGAGCGATTTCAGTTTGGTCAAAAGGATTTAAGACCGCAAAGCGATCTAAATGAGGCGCTTCTAACCATTGTCCGTCGAGGTAAGCGTTCTGCTGCAGCAGAGCCGAATATTGTAATGACATAGCAAATAGAATTGGAGGTAGCGTCAAAAATCACGAAAATTTACAGGAAAACGGGCAGGAATAGGTATAGAAATAAATAAATCCCGATTTTAGCTGCTCATACTAATTTCCATGTCAGAGACTACTATTCAAACTGCTGCCAAACAGCTCCGACAGGCTTCGGCCTCAGGCCAAGTTTGTGCTCCTATCCGAGATTTGATCGGTACCAATGCCTTAGATCAGGCCTACTCCATCCAAAAAATCAACAATCAATTGCGAAGCGCAGAAGGAGCGCGACAGATCGGTTGCAAGATCGGTTTGACCTCCGAAGCAGTCCAAAAGCAGTTGGGAGTAGATCAGCCCGATTACGGTTTGCTATTTGACGATATGGAAGTGATGCATGGAGCTGTGATTCCTTGGGATCAACTCATGCAGCCCAAGGCCGAAGCAGAGATTGCCTTTGTGATGAAAGAAAACCTACCCTCGGCTTCGATCACCACCGCAGAGCTTTTTTCGGCCATTGACTATGCCGTAGCCGCAATTGAAATCGTGGGTAGTCGCATCGAAAACTGGAACATCGGCATCGTAGACACTATCGCCGACAACGCCTCCGCTAGCCACTTTGTCTTGGGACACAGACCTTTGCCGCTGACGCATTTGGACCTTATTACCAGTCGTATGCAGCTATTCAAAAATACAGAAAAGGTATCCGAAGGTACGGGCGCTGACTGCTTAGGCTCGCCGCTCACCGCTACGATGTGGCTGGCCAAAACCATGGCAAAATTGGGTAGTCCCTTGCAGGCAGGAGACATCGTATTGACTGGGGCGCTAGGTCCGATGGTAGCGGTAGAGCCGGGAGATAGCATCAGAGCCGTTTTTGATGGTTTGGGAGAGGTTTCAGTAAGATTTGGACAGTAGACTATGGAAAAAATCAAAGTAGCCATCATCGGCCCCGGCAATATCGGTACCGACCTCATGATCAAAATCATCCGTACTTCCTCGCTTTTGGAAATGTCCGTGATGGTAGGGATCGATCCCCAATCAGATGGATTGGCCCGCGCCCAACGTATGGGCTACAAAACGACTCATGCAGGGATCAAAGGCCTCATTGAGATGCCCGAATGGCAGGATATCAAATTGGTTTTTGATGCCACCTCAGCCAAAGCCCATCACTATAATTGGAGCTTTGTCCAACAATACCCGGACAAGAAAATCGTCGATCTCACTCCGGCCGCCATTGGGCCATACTTAGTCCCTCCGGTCAATTTTGACGCCAATATGGACGTCGCCAACGTCAATATGGTTACCTGCGGTGGGCAAGCCACTATCCCCATCGTAGCGGCAGTATCACGCGTAGCGAAGGTACATTATGGAGAGATAGTGGCTTCGATCGCAAGTAAATCGGCAGGGCCCGGTACTCGCGCCAATATCGATGAGTTTACTGAGACCACAGCAGAGGCAATCGAGCAGGTCGGCGGCGCCGAACGCGGAAAAGCCATCATCATACTCAATCCGGCAGAACCGCCCTTAGTGATGCGAGACACGGTTTTTACGCTCAGCGATATGGCCGATCAAGACGCAATCAGAGCAAGCATTCACGAGATGGTCGCGGAAGTACAAAAATACGTACCGGGCTACCAATTACACCAAGCGGTGCAGTTTGAAGCAATCCCTGCCGACCAAGCCGTTTTTATCGAAGGGCTAGGCTATCGACATGGCCTTAAGACTTCGGTTTTCTTGAAAGTAGTCGGCGCAGGTCATTACCTACCAGCCTATGCCGGCAATCTAGACATCATGACCTCTGCTGCTCTCGCCACTGGCGAACGCTT
>JBCAWW010000601.1:0-4150 GCA_038534415.1 Bacteroidota bacterium
CCAGCAAGATGAAGGCGCCAATACCTTTAGTGGTCGAGGCTTTCAAATCATGCTGGTTTACAATCACTAAAAGGACACTTACATACAAATGGAACAATCCAACATCATCTCATTGCGGCATCTGACCAAAAAATTTCCAGTTGGAGATGGTCATTTTACCGCACTCAAGGATATCAACCTTGAGTTTGGCAAAGGTGAGTTTGCGGGTTTGGTCGGACCTAGTGGCTCCGGCAAGACCACCATGCTCAATATCATTGGTTCTCTCGACAGTCCGAGCGAAGGCGATGCCATCGTGATGGGCAAGTCGATCTCGGCCCTCAGTCATAAAGAAGCGGCGATGCTCCGCAATGAGCACATTGGATTCATCTTTCAGGAATACAATTTGCTACCGGTTTATACGGTCTACGAAAACGTAGAATTTGCCCTCATGCTGCTCAAAATGAATGAATCAGCCCGCAAAAAAGCCGTAATGGAAGCCTTGGAGTGGGTCGGTCTGACCGACAAAATGAAGTCAAAACCTTCCCAGCTTTCGGGTGGGCAAAGCCAAAGGGTGGCGATCGCCAGAGCAATTGTCAAGCGCCCAGCCATTGTCTTGGCGGATGAGCCCTCGGCCAATCTCGATGCGGAAAACTCCCACAATATCCTCCGCACCATGAAGCAGCTCAACCAAGAGCTAGAAACTACCTTCATCTTTTCGACCCATGACGAAAAAGTCATGCAATATCTCGATCGCAAAATCTCTCTCTTAGATGGCGAGGTCGATAAAGATGAACTGATCAGTCACGAAACCGAAACCACCAATTAGTCATGACCAATTTCAAACTCGCACTTCGCAACCTATTGGGAGCCGGGATGAAAACCTGGCTCAATGTGATCGTGCTTTCGATGTCATTTGTGATCATCATCTTTTACAATGGCATGATGGACGGCTGGAATCGCCAAGCTCGTAATGAAAATATCGCTTGGGAAATGGGCGGCGGTCAGCTCTGGCACAACGACTATGATCCCTACGATCTCTTTACGCTCAATGATGCGCATGCTAGCGTTCCCGCAGGGATGGACATGAGCAAAGCCGTTCCCGAATTGATCATCCAAGCTGCTGCCTATCCGCAGGGTCGCATGCTCAACATATTGCTCAAAGGCATACCGGCTGATCAGCAAGTATTGGAACTGCCTACGGCCAAGCTCAAAAGTGAAGGCGGTGTCAGCCAGGCGATCATCGGCAAACGCATGGCCGAAAACGCCAAGCTAACCGAAGGAGACCAACTACTCATTCGCTGGCGAGACAAAAACGGCACCTTCGACGCTAAGCAAATCACCATCGCTCATATATTTGACACTGACAATCCCGCCGTGGACCAAGGACAAATCTGGATGGACTTTGCAGAGTTGGAAAGAATGACGGGCCTCGAAAACGAAGCCACGCTCATCACTTTAGCCGAAGGCTACAAAGCGCCTGAGGATGAAAACTTTACCGCCAAGAGCTTAGGTGTATTGATGAAGAACATTGATGAGATCATCGCTTCCAAAAAAGGTAGTATGGGCATCGTCTATGTGATGCTGATGGGAATCGCACTCTTGGCAATTTTTGATACGCAGGTATTATCGATCTTCCGTCGGCAGAAGGAAATTGGCACCTATATCGCTTTGGGCATGACCCGCTCTAGAGTGGTAGGCTTGTTTACGATCGAAGGTGGCGCGGTTTCTTTATTGGCAGCTGCAGTAGGTGCCCTATATGGCATACCGATTTTTGCTTATCTGGCCAGCAATGGTATTGATATACCGACGGCCTCGGCCGAAGGCGCAGGTGTCACCATGGCCTCCAAAATCTATCCTGTCTATGGCTTTGGGCTTGTCCTTGGCACCACTTTGCTAGTCGTGATTGCGGCTACCATCGTGAGCTATATGCCGGCCCGCAAGATCGCTCGTCTCAATCCCACTGAAGCTTTAAAAGGTAAACTACAATGATATCATTTCTATTTAGAGGCATCCTCAGAGATAGCCAAAGAAGTAGACTCCCGGTGATCATCATTGCCAGTGGAGTCATGTTGACGGTAGTCTTGAGTGCTTGGATCACAGGCATATTGGGAGACGTAGTGGATTTGAGCGCCAAGTTTAGCACAGGCCACGTCAAGATCATGACGCGCGCCTATGCCGAAAACGAGTCTCAAATGCCCAATGATCTTGCCATTCTCGGCGTCGCCGAACTCAAAAGTCAACTCAATCAGGAGTATCCAGATATGGACTGGGTGGAGCGCATTCACTTTGGCGGCCTGATGGATTTGCCAGACGAAAATGGCGATACCAAGGCCCAAGGTCCAGTCGCTGGCCTAGCGGTAGATTTGTTTGATGAGCGTTCCGGCGAAGCCGAACGCTTAGCCATTACGAAATCATTGCAAAGTGGCCGCGTTCCGACGCAGTCGAAAGAAATACTCGTCAGCGATGCTTTTGCCAAAAAGATCGACCTACAACTAGAGGATGAGATCACTTTCTTTGGCTCGACCATGAATGGCAGCATGACCTTCCAAAATTTTAAAGTGGTAGGCACGGTCAGTTTTGGTTCTGCGGCTTTGGATCGTGGCGGCATCATCGTGGACTTGTCCGATGCCAAGCAGGTATTGGATATGGAGGACGCCGCCGGCGAACTCTTAGGCTATCTGCCCGGAGGCAAGTATAACGACAAAAAAGCAGCGGCTTTTGCAGCTACTTTTAATGAAAAATATGCCGATGATCCAGACGAGTTTGCACCGACCATGTTAGCGCTTCGCCAGCAAAATGATTTGGCTACCATCCTTGACTTTTCGGACATCCTTGGCGGCATCTTTGTGGGCATATTTGTCTTTGCTATGTCCATCGTCCTATGGAATACCGGTCTGCTAGGTGGCCTGCGTCGCTACAAAGAATTCGGTATCCGATTGGCTTTGGGGGAGTCTAAAGGACATATCTACAAAACCCAGCTTTATGAGTCCGTTTTGATTGGGCTGATCGGCTCGGTCTTGGGTACGGTCTTGGGCTTAGGGCTGGCCTTTTACTTACAGGAAGTGGGCCTCGACTTTAGCGAGCTAACCCAAAATGCGACGGGAGGCATGATGTTGCCCTCGGTTTATCGAGCCAATATCCAGCCGAACGCCTTTTATCTAGGTTTTATCCCGGGCTTGTTTTCGATGGTCTTGGGTACGGCTTTGTCAGGGATCGGGATCTTCAAGCGCAATACCGCGCAGTTGTTTAAGGAATTGGAAGTTTGATTAGGCTAGGATCATTTAAATGTTACTCAACCACCCCACTCGTTTGAAATCCCGATAGCTATCGGGAGGGGAAAGGGGAGGTTAAGCTATTTTTAAGAATGTGATTCCGAGCTACTAAAAAAAAGAATATGAAAAGCTTATTTATAGCCCTATTGGGCAGTATGTTGATGCTAAGTCCCGCGCCGGATGCCAATGAGATCATCCGCAAAGTGGACCTGAACATGAGTTCTAAGAACCGGATCGTGGAGTCCGAAATGGTAATCCAAGGTCGCCGCGGCAATCGCACGATCAAGTCGCGTTCTTATTCGGAGGGAGATGATCGTTCTCTGACAGAGTACCTAGCTCCGGCCCGAGAAGAAGGCACAAAAATGCTAAAATTACAGGATCGGCTTTGGATCTATACCCCGGCTTCGGATCGTACGATCCAGCTTTCGGGTCATATGCTCCGTCAGTCGGTGATGGGATCTGATCTGTCGTACGAAGACATGATGGAAGACCGCGAGCTAACCGAAATTTATGACGCCAAGACCACCGGTGAAGAAATGATCGGCGATCGCAACTGCTATGTATTGACCCTGACGGCCAAAGTCGATGATGTGGCTTACCATAGCCGTAAGATGTGGATTGACGCGGAGCGCTTCGTGCCTTTGAAAGAGGAATTGTTTGCAAAAAGCGGACAAATGCTCAAGCGCACCGAACTCAGCAATGTGGTCAAGATCCAAGGCCGCTGGTTTCCTAAGACGATGCTCTATAAAGACATGCTCAAGACCGGAAAAGGCACCGAGTTTATCATGACCGACATCAAGTTTGATCAGGATATACCGGAGCATATTTTTTCGAAGGCTTCGCTGCGCTAATGAAGTAGTGAGACATAAGTATTTAGTACAAAAAAACGTACACAAGGA
>JBCAWW010000602.1:0-4146 GCA_038534415.1 Bacteroidota bacterium
TTAGCAAAAGCCAAGCTCAGCATATCATGCGCTAGTTCGGGATGGGATTGTACTTGTCTACCGAGAAAGAAAAAAGTCGCTCTTGCTTGGTAGGCATGGAGTTGTTCTAGTACCCAATCGGTTACCTCAGGTACAGGCCCGTCATCAAAGGTCAAAAAGAGCACTTTGTCTTTGCGTTTTACTCGCCAAATGTAGTCCGAGTAAAACTTCCTAACTACTTTGGGTATTTTAGGAAGGTATAACACTGATACAGGTTTATTGGGCTGTATTTAAGAATACTTCTCTAGCAATCGATTGTGCGTGAGCGAAGGCCTCCATATCAAGCCCAAGGTCAATTGATTGAGCTTCACAAAAGGATAACACGCTTTCCGTCGCAATATTGCCCACAAGATCATCATGTGCAAAAGGACAGCCTCCAAATCCCATCATTGCGCTATCGAAGCGGCTACATCCATGATCCCAAGCGGCTTGAAGTTTTTCCTGTCGCTTGTCTGGGTGAGAGTGAAAATGAGCCCCCCATTCTAGATCGGGAAAGCGAGGGATCAGATTGCTGTATAGATATTGGATAGCTGCGGGATCGGCACTGCCTGCTGTGTCAGCCAAGGATAATCTTTTGATCCCTAGCTTGGACATCTTTTCGGCCCATTCTTCGACGATCTCTACATTCCAAGGGTCGCCATAAGGATTGCCAAAGGCCATGGATAGATAGAGTAGGAGTTCTTTACCTTCGCGAACGCATAGTTCTTGAATTTGCTTGACCACCTCGACAGACTGGGCGATAGATTTGCGGGTATTGCGTTGTTCGAAGGTTTCGGAGATTGAAAAGGGATAACCCAGATAAGCGATTTCTTTGAAGCGACTAGCCTCTTGGGCGCCTCTGAGGTTGACTACGATCGCGAGTAGCGCTGTGGCGCTCTGAGAGGTGTCTAGACCGGCCAATACCGCTGCGGTGTCTTTGAGTTGGGGAACGGCTTTGGGAGAAACAAAACTCCCGAAGTCCAAGCGGTCAAATCCTACGGCAAGTAGAGCCTGCAGATAGCGTGTTTTGAGTTCTGTTGGAATCCAATCACCTATGCCCTGCATGGCATCTCTTGGGCATTCGGTAAGGGTTAAGCGGTTCGCCATAAAGAGTTTGAATATAAACAGAAAGGGCGCGAAATATCGCGCCCTCAAATATCGTAGAAATAATTTTTATTTTAGTCACCAGAGAGGCGATTTATTTCATCGCGAATACGAGCGGCTTCTTCATAGTCCTCCCCCGCCAGTGCATCATCAAGCTTTTTTTGTAGCTCATTGAGGCGTGACTTGCTAGACTTACCACTAGACCTTGGCCGTCTTACTGGCTTTGGTTCTTCCTCTTCTTCGATAGGGTCGGATTTTTCAATCTCCGCTAGAGATAGACCGCTAGTCTCGTCTCCGTAATTGGCATCACTATCTGCGTCATCATCGATGATGATACCCGCTTCTTCCAATACGCTTTCGTAGCTATAGATCGGCACCTTAAAACGAACTCCAATCGCAACCGCATCACTAGGGCGGCTATCGATCTCATGGATTTCGCCATCAACCTCCATCACGAGTAAGGCATAAAAAATCCCTTCGCTCAGGTCATTGATAATAATTTCGACTAGATTGATTTCAAAATGGCGCGCCAAGTTAAAAATCAAATCATGAGTCATTGGACGGTTGGTTTTTATGTTTTCCAACTCTAAGGCGATCGCCTGTGCTTCGGCACCTCCAATGATAATGGGGAGGCGGCGATTACCAGTGACTTCTCCGAGGACCAGCGCATAATGTCCAACTTGAGACTGGCTGGAAGAAAGGCCAATGATGTCCAGGCGTGTCTTTTTGTTACTCATACTAAAAACCTAATCCGGTCCTATCCAATTAAGGTACTATAAAATCAGGGAAATTTCCTAGCAATAGTGTGCTTAGCCAGCTACTCTATTTTTCTTGATCGCCTCTAACATTTTAGGCACAACATCAAAAAGGTCGCCAACAATACCATAATCGGCAATCTTGAAGAAGGGAGCTTCTGGATCTTTGTTGATCACGACAATATTTTTGGAAGAACTCACACCTGCTAGGTGTTGAATCGCTCCTGAGATACCGATCGCAATGTAGAGGGTAGGACTGATTTGGATACCGGTTTGACCTACGTGTTCGTGGTGTGGGCGCCAGCCCATATCAGCAGTTGGCTTAGAGCATGCAGTAGCTGCTCCAATCAATGAAGCGAGCTCGTCGATCATGCCCCAGTTTTCAGGCCCTTTCATACCACGCCCAGCAGAAACTACGCTATCAGCTTCGGTCAAGGAAATCCCTTCGCTGGCCTTGATGATTTCTTTTACGACAGCATCAACGCCAAAGCTACCTTTGTAGGCAACTTCTTCTACCGTAAGGGAGACAGGGTTTTCATTGACTTTATAGCCGTTTGACTTTACGGTAACCACGACGGTATCGCGATTGGCCTGTAGCTCTTGTACGCCTTTCCCAGAGAAAGCCATACGCTCAGCATCAAAGTGGCTAGCAGGATCAACCAAGCTGACCAAGCTATTGAGTGGAGAGGCGTCTAGTTTGACGGTTACACGAGGTGCAACCGCACGACCACTATAAGTCTCAGTCATCACTATTACCTTCGCAGAAGTTGTCTTGGCAACTTGTGTTATGGCAGCAGCATATGCAGAGTTGATAAAGGAATCAGGATTAGCATCACTGACTGTATATACTTTGGATACCCCGTAGGTACCTAATTTTTGAATTTCAGCAGCATCGGCAGGACCGACAACTACCGCTTCAAGACTAACACCCATCTTTTGGGCCATGTCATATCCATAGGTAGCGGCCTCTAAAACGGCCTTTTTGAAACTACCTTCTGATTGTTCAGCGAATAGGAGTACGTTAGACATACTTGGATAAAATTGTTGAGAAAAAACTAAACGAGAATTTTGAGGCTGTTTCCAGCGGGTAGCTTCCTAGATCAATCCCTTGTCGCTTAGCGCATTGACAAGAGCATCTGTCTGCTCGACTTCAAAATACTGACAATCCTGCTTGGCAGGAGGGTAGTTATACTTCACAGTATTGACAAAAGGCTCGATTTCTGTTGGACTAACGGAAGAAAGAGGCTTCTTTCTCGCTGCCATAATGCCGCGCATATTAGGGATACGCCATTCAGAAATACCTTTTTGGCAGCTAACTACCACCGGTAATTCGGCTTCTATCACCTCTGTGCCACCGGCAATCTCTCGGTGGATCTCAACTGACTCTCCTTCTCCAAGCTCCAATTTGGTAGCAGAAGGAACACAAACCCAACCGAGATGCTCGGCGATCATACCTGGTACCATGCCGCCATTATAATCAATGGACTCTTTACCAGTAAATATGATATCAAACTCTTTGCCATCGGCATAAGCCGCAATTTGCTTGGCGACATATGCAGGGTCATTGGGTTGAGTATTGATCATTACGGCATCATCGGCGCCGATCGCAAGTGCTTTACGCAAGGTGGGTTGTACTTCTGGGCCCCCAACACAGCAAACCGTGATTTGCACGGATTTTCCAGATTCTTTGATATCTAAGGCCTTAGAAAGACCGTACTCACAGTAAGGGTTGATGACGAAAGTAACGCCAGATTTATTCAAACCGCTGTGGTCCTCTTCGAACTGAATCTTGGTGGTTGTATCGGGTACATGGCTGATACACACTAAAATCTTCATACTTTAGCAGGATTTCTAAATGGATGTGCAAAATTACAAACTAATTAGCATTGTTGAAAGCTATGGACAATCCACGTTTGCAGCGTTTGTTTGATTTTCTCAAAAAAGCGCCTAATGATGCCTTTACTCTCTATTCTATTGCCTATGAATACCAGCAAATGGAAGACTGGGCTGAGGCACAAAAACATTTTGAGCGGCTAAAAAGTCTGCACCCTGATTATATCGGACTCTATTATCACCTGGGCGCCGTCCTCGAACGACAAGGGCAAAACGAGCAGGCTGTCGACATTTACAAAGCGGGCATTGCCCTCGCTCAGCAAAAAAGAGAAAGACATGCCCTCAGTGAGCTACAAAGTGCTTTAAACACTGCTTTGGGTCTTGATGATGAGGAGGATTGGTAGCCGCTGCTGCGCAGAACGCTCCCTTACTTTTG
>JBCAWW010000603.1:0-4145 GCA_038534415.1 Bacteroidota bacterium
CATCAATATTGGCGACAATACCGAAATCGACTTCTCCGACTGATTCTAGTACTTTTTCCCAAGTATCAGAATCAACGAGGTGGTAGATCATTTGGAATTGTTGGGGGATGAATGGTTGAAATATTGCTTGGGAGAATAGTCAAATCAGTCGGAGAAGTCGATTTCGGTATTGTCGCCAATATTGATGGAGTTGGCCTTGCCTCGTAGGAGGGTATCATTACCGATGACCGATTTATTGAGGGTAATAGACTCTAAGCGTGCATAAGCACCCAAAATTGAGTCAGTTACGATTGAATTTTTGAGATGAGTGTTTTCGGCGATGGCGACATAAGGTCCCACGATAGAGTTTTCGATCATACAACCTTCTGAGATCCAGACCGGTGGGATAATCACCGCATTAGGAAAATGGTAGGCCGGCAAATCAGTTTCTCTTTCAAGTAAGATGCGATTGGCTTGTAGGAGCGTCTCACTGCGACCGCAATCAAACCAATCGTTCACCGCTAAGGTGCGCAACTTAATCCCTCTCTCAACCATGGATTGTAAGGCCTCTGTCAAAGGATATTCGTCCTCCTCCCTGATGCCCTGCGTAACTCGCTTATCCAAAATCTCCAAAAGAGTTGGGATTTGATTGATCTTATACATTCCGACCAATGCCAAATTACTCGTCGGGATATTGGGTTTTTCAGTCAGTTTGCGCACAAAACCCTCCTTGTCCAGTACCGCCACTCCAAACTCGCCTGGTCGATCTACTTCCTGTACCGCAAGCACTGATCCGTCTATGGCGAGGACTTTTTCGGTGTCATTGCCAAAAATGGTATCGCCTAATACGACAAGGATTTCTTCCTCTTTTTCGATCTGCTCCGAGCACATCCAAAGCGCATGTCCAAGGCCTTTGCGAGGTTCTTGCACCACAAACTCCATCTCTATTTTACCCGCATAATGCGTTTCCACATATTCCTGCACCTTTTCGCGCAGATAGCCAATGATAAAGATTTGCTTGCGTACTCCCGCCTTGAGGAGATTGTCTATGATATGGCCCAAAATCGGTTTCCCTGCCACTGGAATCAGAGGCTTAGGCTGTGTATGAGTATGGGGACGCAATTTGGTACCGACTCCCGCTACTGGAATAACCGCTTTCATGGGCTGAGAACTTTACTTTTGAAGATACAATAAATGTCAGGATCTACTCCTGCTTTCGCCAGTTTTTACGCCATAAAGTATAGCGATGTACCTCAGTAGGATAAGCATCATGTTTGGTAAGGCCTTCATCCCTCATACCCAATTGCTCAACGGTCTTTTGGGCCGCAGCATTTTCTGTAGGAAAAAAGCAAGTTAAGCGAGACACATGGAGCTCATTAAAGGCATAATCAAACAGTAGCTCCGCTAGTTCTTTTGCATAGCCTTTGCGGCGATAATCAGCCAAAAGAACATAATAAACTTCCGCTCCTTGCTCCTCGGCCATATTGACCAAACCACAAAAGCCGGCATAAGCGCCACTTTCTTTTTCCTCGATCGCTAGCCCAAATACTGGTCTTTCGGTATCGTAGGTGGCGAGGATTTCTTCGAAAAACGCTAGTGATCCTTCACGCGTGCGCTCTTCCGAAGAAAAGGTAATATAGCGAGTCGCTTCAGGATTAGACAAAAAGGTGAAAAAGCCATCAAAATCTTCGAGACGATGAGGGCGTAGATTGAGTCTTGGGGATTGCAATAATTGAGGCAGACGCATATAGATGCTTAGGACAAATTTTGCCCGCAAATATACGATTCTTTGAGGAGAACTTGCGGGCAGATTCTTATATTGAAGTCATGACGCCCAAATATTGTGTAATCGGTGCCGGTCCAGGAGGACTGAGCGCCGCAGTTGCATTGAAAACAGCCGGACTAGCGTTCGATATTTTTGACGCTGGTCAACGACCCGGTGGGGTTTGGGACATCGATCGCGATGACAGCCCCATGTACGAATCCGCCCATTTTATCTCCTCCAAAACATTGTCTGGATTTCCAGATATGCCAATGCCCGATCACTACCCAGATTATCCGCGGCACGACCAATTGTTGGAGTATATAGGGGCCTATGCCGACAAGCATGATTTGACACAACACATCCAATTTCAAACTACCGTTACCGAGCTACAGCCTATCGCCAATGGTAAAGAATGGATTGTCAAAACCGACAAAGGAGATAGTCAAATTTACGCGGGAGTAGTGGTAGCCAATGGACCCACTTGGTTCCCTCATATGCCCGATTTTCCGGGGGAGTTTAATGGAGAGTCTTATCACTCACTGAAGTATCGTTCACCGGAGGTGTTCAAAGGCAAAAGAGTCCTCATTGTAGGCGGTGGTAATTCGGGAGTTGATATTGCTTGTGATGCTGCGCAGAACGCTAAGTTTGCCTGTATTAGCCTCAGAAGGGGATATCACTTCATCCCGAAATATGTTTTTGGCCAGCCTGCCGATGTATTTGCCCATGGCGGCCCGAGCCTACCGCCCAAGCTTGAATCTGCCGTATTTAAGTTTTTGATGGAGAAAATTTTGATCGGAGATTTACGCAAATATGGCTTACCCAAACCCGATCATCGCATCCTCGAATCTCATCCTATCCTCAACACCCAGATTTTGCATCATTTGGGGCATGGTGATATCGAAGTAAGGCCTAATATCAAACAACTGGAAGGTAAGCACGTCCGCTTTGAAGACGATCGACTGGAGGAATTTGACCTGATCATTTATGCCACCGGTTATGAACGAGACCTGCCTTTTTTGTCCAGAGAGTTGCTCCCCATGGTAGCGGGTAAACTTGAGTTATACCTCAATATGTTTCCCCCTAATTTGGACAATTTTGGAGTGATTGGGATGTTGGAGACAGATGGGGCGGCTTATTCCTTGTTTGCAGCCCAAGCAGAGCTAATCATTCAGTCTTTTTTACTCTCCGAGAACGATCCTCTCAAATTTGAGGCATTTCGCGAGAATCGCCAAAGCACCCCCGACCTTCGAGGAAGTCGTGCCTATCTCAATTCAAAACGACACCTTTATTACGTCAAATTTGATCGCTATATGAAGGAGTTAAAACGACAAACTAAGCGTTGGCGCACTAATGTAGCAAGTAAGCAAGGCGTTAAGGCTAGCTAAGCGCCTACATGACTCAAGACCCAATCATATAAGCGTTCGGAATCATGATGGGGTCCATCCAAGTTCCAGGCAAATTCGGGGTGCCATTGCACACCAAAGATTTTGCCTGGGGCTACTTCTGTATGGCCCAATACTTCTATCATTTGATCCTCAGGGGCATGGGCCCAGACTGCTAGCTTAGGGGCGATGACATCAATGGCTTGATGATGGACACTATTGACGGTCCAATTGGATTCCTCTGAGAAGTATGAAGCGAAAGGAGCGTTCGGCACGGCCGTAAGACCATGATGGAGTTGATCATAGGCAACGGCATCGCGATGAGCAATACTCTCGGGTCGCTGGATCTCAATATCCTGCAGCAAGGTCCCACCAAAATAGACATTGAGCAATTGAAAGCCTCTGCAAATCGCAAAGATGGGCTTGTCTTTTTTGACCGCATAATCGATCAGTTCGAGCTCAAACTCGTCTCGAAAAGGATCGCCCGGCCAACGGCCATCTTCGATGGGTTTTGCTCCATAAGACTGAGGAGCAACATCATTGCCTCCCTGCATCACGAGCAGATCTACTTGATCGAGCATGGCTTGCCACTCAGGCTTGGGGAGATGGGGAATCAATATGACCTGAATCCCGGGACGGCTGAGATAGCGCGCCATATCTTGTTCGATATAGGCCAAGGATTTGGCCCCAAAAACATTGCGGGAAAGGTCAGGATAGAAAAAACAGGGGGAAACGCCCACTCGAATCATAATTGCATCTTTAGGAGAAAGTAAGGGTTTTTGGGTCATGCTTCCAACCCTGAACAAAAATTAGTATCATTAATTTGTAGGACAACAAAAACTGAAGTTCACGAAAACCCTTAAATAAAAAATGGAAGATTTATCAAACTCCTCAATTCAACCGCTTAGTGAAGACGAAAGTACCTGGGGCATGTTGGTGCACCTAAGTAGCTTGACTGGATTTTTTTTAGGAGCTGGCTGGATCATTGCTCCACTGCTCATTTATCTAGTCAAAAAAGA
>JBCAWW010000604.1:0-4143 GCA_038534415.1 Bacteroidota bacterium
ATACCAAACTTAGTAAATGCTTCGTGCGCATATTATTTCTTTTTGTAGAGTTATCAGATTGAGATTAGAAAAGAGAATTTATTCGTCGATGCTTACCCCTAAGCGAGCTAAGAGTCTCTTAGAGAGGTCATCAGCTTCTGCAGCATGTAAGATCACAGAAGTCCCACTAGCAGACGAATTGAGGATATAAGTATAGCCTTCTTCAGCCGCAAGTTTTTTCATTTCGGCCTCCAATTTATCAAGGATAGGCTGCATGAGTTCTCCTTGCTTTTGGGCAAGTTGTTGTTCTGCTTTAGCCGTTTCCCGCTGTACTTCTGCTTGCAGTTTTTGCAATTCTTCCTGCAAAGGAGCTAAAGCTTCTTGAGTAGCACCGGGCTGCTGAGCAGCTTCTGCATATTCTTGATACTTGGTATCAAAATAAGCTTTGCGAGTCTCAAGTCGCTTTGAAAGTTGCTGAGAATAGGTCTGGAGCTGCTGTTGTACACCTTGTGTCTCAGGAAGGTAAGCTAGCACCAGCTCTAAATTGGTATAACCAATCTTCTGAGCAGAAAGCGGCAGGCTTATCAGCATCATCAATACCCATCCCCACAGTTGTTTTGTATTCATTGATTTTGAAATATTTATGCCTAATGAGGTCGTCAAAGATACATAATATTGGACTAAGAATATCTTAGGAGGTAACGAAGGAAAAGTTAAGATTCCGTTAACGTTCTCGTCCTTTTACTAAAACACCAGGTGCTGTTGGCACCTGGCGCTATCATGTATCTTGGATCAAAAAACAAGCTCTGAGCTTAATAAATCGAGACTTCACTGCCTCAGCTCTCGTTTTTAATTATCTACTTATCACTAAAACCTAGCTCTTCTAGCACATCTGTGGTGAGATCGTAGGTTGCATTGGTATAGAGCCAAGTAACTTCTCCGGCCTTGTCAAAAACAAAGTCAAAACGCTTACGAGCCGCTACCGCTTCGACAGCCTTAAATACCTTGTCCTGGATCGGCTGAACTTTACTTTCCTGCAGACGAAATAGCTCACCGCTATAACCAAACTTCTCCTCACGATATTCCTTCGCTTCTCTTTCTGCTTGGAAAATTTCCTCCTGACGCTCTTGCCTTACCGCTTCCGGTAGCAATACTTCTTCGGCAGTATAGTCAGTATACATTTGTTCGATGGACTGATAACGACGCTCCAGTTCGTCTTGCCACTTCTTAGAAATATTTTCAATTTCAGTTTGGGCCTGTTCATACTCTGGAATCTGTTCCATGATATAGTTAGAATCCACATAGCCGATTTTCTGGGCCATTGCGACACCCGTAAATAAGATCAGTGCCATGGAGAGTGCAAATACCTTTTTCATAATCTTTGGCAGTTTTGATTTTTTAATTCTAATGCGTTGCAATATGCTTTGCTACCCCTATCTACGCAAATTATTTGCTAGAAGGTCGCTCATTGCAAACTAAGATAACACGCTTGATAGTTTTTTATACGCCCATTTTGGTGGGATTCAAAGCAAAGCTCCGAAAGCTTGCCTTTTAAGCATACTTTCGGAGCTCTTTTATGTTTTCTTCCTTCGGAGAACGCTTATTCGCAATCCTTAGAAATTTTGTCCAATAATAAAGTGGAACTGGCTCGCCTGATCTTGGCTCGTTGCATCAAAGCCATAAGCCCAGTCAAGTCCTAAGAGTCCTACCATCGGTAGCATTACCCTTACCCCAGCACCTGCCGCACGACGGAGGGCAAATGGGTTAAACTCACGGTAAGAATTAAATCCATTTCCTGCTTCGAGAAACGCCTGCACCCAAACCGGAGCCGATTGGTTCAAAGTGATGGGGTAGCGCAACTCCAACACAAAGCGATTATAGATCGGATAACCAATCCCTTGACCAGAAGCACCACCGTCCGGCGTATTCTCCCGATTGTCAATCGCCAAGTTTGGATATCCACGCAATGGCACGATCTCACGCCCATCCAAGCCAGCAAGACCAAAGCCTGCGATACCGGAACCTCCAAGGTAATAACGCTCGAAAGGCGAAACCCCTAACTGGCGATTATAAGCCCCCAGGAATCCAGCTTGGATATTGGTACGAAGTACTAAGTCTCCTACGATACGATAGTACCAATCACTAGAGAAACGCCATTTGTGGTATTCAAGGAAATTAAATTTCTCTTGCGCTGACAAATCAGAATAATCATCGCGACCGTCAAACAAAGAATATGGAGGCGTCGCCTCAACCGATAGTGATATGGCCGCACCACTTCTAGGGTAAATCGGGGCATCGACACTACTTCGGTCCAAAGATTGGCGGAAGGTAATGATATTGACAAAGGCCTGATCCTCGTTCTGGAAACCGTTAAAGAAGATCGGATTTAAGATGTCATAGTACTTATATCCCAAAGAGGTACGAGCAGTAAAGAAGTCGTCTGGAAACTTCAAGCGTTGACCAAGGTCAGCCGAAACATTAAGGATACGCGTACGATACAGGATCGAACCAGAAAAGTCTCTCGGCTGCTGTACAAAGTAAGAAGCGCTAAACCCAAATGAGTTAGGCTTCTTGCCTCCCAACCATGGCTCAAGGAAGGTAAAGGAGAAGTTTTTGTAAGTAGCACCGTTCATCTGTACTGCCAAACTCACTTGCTGACCATCACCCGAAGGTACTGGACGCCAAGCACCAGGCTCAAACATACGGCGAGAAGAGAAGTTGTTGAAGGCAAGCTGAACTGTACCGACAA
Source organism: Bacteroidota bacterium (assembly GCA_038534415.1). Classification (GTDB taxonomy): domain Bacteria; phylum Bacteroidota; class Bacteroidia; order J057; family J057; genus JBCAWW01. The sequence continues at coordinate 2,729 of JBCAWW010000604.1, forward strand.
ATCCACCAAAGAGGACATTACCATCGGTATCTCTCACGCGCTGGCCCCAACCCCCTTGCAGCTGCAATTGGTCAGAGGGACGTTCTTCAACACTGTAAGCGATATCAACCGTACCACTTTGGATATCTGGACTAGGTACAACCCCTAATTTCTCCTGATCAAAGTAGTTCAAGGCTAAGATTTCTCTTTGCGAACGGATGATCTCAGAGCGACGGAATATATTACCAGGATTGGTTCTGATATCACGACGGATGACATTATCACTCGTCTTAGTATTACCGGAGATCAAAATACTACGATTGGTCGCAGGTGGGCCTTCTTGGACCCGCATCTCAAGGTCGATAGAATCTCCTTCTACCAAGACCTCTACCGGTACCAAGTTGAAGAAAAGGTAGCCATTATCGAGATAGAGAGAACTCACATCAGATCCATTCGGATCACCAAAGAGGCGCTCATCTAGTTTATTGCGGCTATATACATCGCCAGTTTTGACCGCGAGTACTTGGTCTAGCTGCTCCGAGTTATACTTCAAATTACCAGTCCAGCGAATATCACGGTGAAAATACTGAGTCCCTTCAAAGAGGTCCATTTCTACCCTGACATTTTTGTCATCTAGGATATAAACGGTATCGCGGAGGATTTGCACGTCGCGATAGCCTTCGTCATTATAGGCTGAGAGGAGTTCGGTCTTCGCTTCGCGGAACGTTTTGGGCACGAATTTGGAAATCTGCCAAAAGTAAAGCCAACTAGCTTGGTGAAACTTTTTCAGCTTGCGGTTGACCTTACGATCATCAAAGGCGGTGTTCCCGTTAAGGGCAATCTCCGCAATTTTCATCTTAGGCCCCTTGTCAACTTTGATGTTAACCACTACCCCGTTTTTGAGGATTTTATCCGGCTCTTCGGTGATTTCTGCCTTAACACCATAAAATCCTTTCTCAACGTAAAAGTTGCGAATGATACGCTCTGCCGATTGTTTTTTCGATTCGGTCAAGATTGTACCACGGATAAAGTTGATGTTTTCGCGCAAATCGTCCGCTTGAGATTTCGAGATTCCCTGAAAAGAGAACTGCGAAATACGCGGGCGCTCAACCACTTTGATTTTGAGCCAAACTTTATTGCCGATGGCTTGATCAGCGATAATCTCGACGTCAGAAAAGATGTTCTCTTTCCAAAGACGCTTTAAGACATCGGTGATTTGCATACCGGGGATGGTGATAGGCTCATTGATCACCAAACCGCTAAGGCTAATGATCGCACTGGCATCACTAAACTCGGCTCCTTCGACTTCAATACCTGCTAGGATGTAGGTATTGGGATTGTCATAATCCATAATCACCTGAGCCTGCAAGGGGAACTGCAAACGTCTGAGATAAATGAGACGTTAGTAGGACAAAATCTCAACACACACGATATCC
>JBCAWW010000605.1:0-4138 GCA_038534415.1 Bacteroidota bacterium
TGGTATTATATCCTTGAAGAGTTAACATAAGAATCTCTTTATATTCTTGGTTTTTAAGTCGCTGTACCTCTCTTCGTGCATACTCCAATTGAAATCGCCTTTCAATATCTAAATGATGATGGTACCCTACATCATATCCTTCTTCAAGCTGTATGGAAATCGCTTTTTTTTTCCGGTTAAGGACAATGTAGCGTCCTATTTGTACCAGAAAAGACCAAAGATTTTCAATCTCTTTAGGCATAGTGGCAATTCGCATTACAATCTTGCTGAAAATCTCAGCAACAACGTCTTCTGCGTCCTCGATGGTTAATCTTTCAGAACGGCGGAAGTAATAACGTAATCCTACTGAGTATTCTTCTATGATATAGACATACCCTCTTTCATCTCCAGCATGGCACTGAGTCCACGCTTCCGCGTCCTTTCTTTGGCTGGGCGATAAGACTCGCTCACCCTCATCTGATTTCCCTTCGGGGTCCAACTTTCTCATAATAGCTACTACTGTTATTTACTGTTCGTATCTTAATGTCTATGAATTGAGAATAAGAAAAGCGGTTACCCTGGCTGTGCTGTTGTTCTCTAAATGAAGTGCTGTTGTCTAGTTAATTTCTTGCGTGTTTATAGTAGGGGTTCGCTTCTATCTCAATTATCCCCGCCGCCATGAAAAAAAATGTAAAAAAGTTTTTGAAGAGATCTCTACCCCTTTTCGGGTAGTTTGATGGGGTGTAATACAAATGCATAAGAGCCCCAGAAGCGCAGCTCAGGAGGGAATAGAAATCTTTTCTATTTCTGATGGGGATAATTGGGGAACTGAAGACCCCCTTTATTGAAAGCTAGGCACATCGGCCTAATAATCAAGCTACTTTAATCTTATGCAAACATGGCAGTACTATTTAGAAATCGGAAACCCCAAAATCAGGTATACTCTCGGACTACAAAAGAAATTCTCATAGGTGAAGAGGGCGTATCTACGACAGACTTATGCCTCACCGGAATTATAACTATTAAAAATCATGTGTATGAAGCATTGAGTAAACATTTCCCTATTGCTAAAGGAGCCTCCGTCATTGTGACGGGGGTGCATATGGGGAGGCTTATAGTTAAAGAAATTTGAGGTCAGCGAGAGCTAGAAGAAAAGTGTGTGTGGTTAGTGTGCGTTTCGTTGCCGTGGTCCAGTTCCCAGCTGGGCCCTTTTTTTGTTAAAAGATAACCCCATACGCTATTCGCGAACGTTGAGCCCTGTATCATGTGTAGTGGCGCCATTCATTGGGCCAAAATCGATAGAGTAGTATTTGTCTAATACCAATCTGATTTACAAAAGCATAGCGGTGGCAATCCTAAGCCAAGCGCAGCAGCTCTCCTTAAGGTTGGCGGTAAAAAGATATTTGTAGAGGGAGGATTATTGCGGGAAGAAGCAGGCAAAGTGTTTGAGCGATTTCCCTTCCAATCCAAACAAAAACGATTTGATCAATTTTGGAATAGGACCTGACTATTTCCGGATCACGGTAAATTCTACTCGACGATTTTGGCGCCGTCCTTCAGAGGTACTATTAGTAGCGATGGGTTGCGACATACCGGCTCCTTTGACTCTAATTCGAGCTTTCTGGATGCCTTTTGAAACTAAATAGTTTTGTACTGCTTGGGCACGGAAGAGGGAGAGTTGAGTCTTTTCGGCGCGATTACCGGTATTATCAGTATGGCCGACCACTTCGATATGCACCCGAGGGTTGATCTTCATAAATTTTGCCACCCTTTCCAATTCAGGATACGATGCAGGCAACAATTCCCACTTACCTGTATTGAAATAAATCAACCGTAAAATCAAGGAGCTTCCGACCTCGATGGGTTCAAGAGCAATCGTCTTCTCAGTGATTGTTTTGTCAAGCATGGTGTCGGTTCGCATATCCTCACCAAAGAGCATATAACCCGGTCTCAGGGCACTCATACTGACTAGCCCATAAGGTGGCAGTAAAAGCACGAATGAACCATCTGAAGGCTCGGAGATGGCCTTGGTCAAAGAATCCAGAGTTGCATTATCGGTAAGCAAGACGTTGGCTTTCAAAGGCTCTTGGGTAACTTTATCGACGATCTTACCAAATAGGATGGGCGGCGTCACAAAAGGGCGTAAGCGTGGAACTTGCGGATCGCTCAAATTGGTCAGCCAAATATCCCCATTACCTTGGTGGCCTGCGAGAGCGGTTCCTCCCGCCAATTGCTGGACCGTGCCTATCATCATAAAACCTCCCTTGGGGAGTTGCAGGATGTCATTCATTTCGTCCATGGCTTCGAAACCAATGGTACGAGACCAGATACGTTCTCCTCTATCATTGGCTTTGACCACCCAGGCATCGAAATAGCCGTTGTTGCGCTCAATATCCATTGATCGAGACTTGGTCATCCCACAGAGGATAAAACCGCCATCTTGGGTAGCCGCCATGCCGCTTACCCCATCGGGTTTAGTGCCCCCATATGTTTGAGACCATTGGATATTGCCGCTAGGATCGATTTGTAAAAGCCAATAATCTCCTAAACCTCTTTGCGTTTCGATATGCCCATCTGAGGAAAAAGTTGTTCCCGCCATGGTGAGCATCCCCTCGCTGTCGAGGTGGCTGTCAGCGATATCGTCATTGCGGGTCCCACCGTAATTTTGCTGCCATTCAATTTCTTTACTCTCATTGAGCATGAATACCCAGACGTCTTTTTGCCCAAAATTGAACATTACGTCTTGGTCGCGGCGATCGCTAGAGTTGATGACAATGTATTTTCCAGGTGTAAATTCGTGGATCCGGACGGTCTTTTCATTGCCAAGGCCTCCAAAGTGTTTTTCCCAGATCATACCTCCGTATTCGTTTAGCTTGGCAACCCAGCTATCGAGGCCTCCATGGTGCTGAGACTGCATGCTACCGTTCTGGGAACCAGACTCTCCTCCAATCATGAAATCTCCTTCACTGGTTTGGAGGGCACAGATTCCGGTATCGTCGCCTTTGCCGCCTAATATTTTGGTCCATTGAATCTGGCCTAAGCCATCGATTTTGATAACAAAGACATCAGTATCGCCATGAAAATCCTCCAAATCAGAGGAAGCGGTAGAGCCAACGGCTAGGTAGCCATCATCTCTGGTAGGAATGAGATCGTATAAGATTTCTTCACCATTCCCGCCCCATTGCACGCGCCAAAACACTTTGTCTTGGGTCGCCATCTTGAGGATAATGATATCTTTATCGCGGACTTGGGGCTTGGTTTCGCCTGCAAGGCTGGCTTCGGAAGGAATCTCTCCTCCCATAATAAAAGTGCCATCTGCGTTGAGGAGTACACGTCTACCAAAATCAAAACCCTCGCTACCCAAGTATTTTTGCCAAAAGGCGACTTGTGCGTTTAGATTTAGGGAAATAGCCCCTAATAGTATGATTAGAACGGTTTTTTTCATGCTGTCTCCTCCAAAATATGCAAATCAACTCAATGCCACAATGGCCGAGCTATTTAGTTTTGGTGCGGATAAATTCCTGCTCCATCACTTGTCTGACCAAAGGGTAGGATCCTTTGGCTTTGGCTAACCACTCCTCACGGCTCATCCATTTGACATCGTCAATGTTTTCTTCAGCCTGCGGGCTGAGCGCTGCATCAGCCTTCCCACTCATTTGGTACCAATGCGTAGTTTTGAGGTTCCATTTGCCTCTACGGCGGAAGGTATGAAAGGTCTCTCCTATCTTCTCGTGCATTTTCACCTCCTCAATGCCAGTCTCCTCTTTTACTTCGCGCAGCGCAGCTTCTTCAATCGATTCCCCCCATTCAACTCCGCCTTTGGGCAGTGTCCAGCGCTTGCGATTGTAGATCATGAGGTATTCATCATTTTCATTGGTGACGATACCCCCTGCCGCATCGGTCTCACGAAAACGCTCGCGAAACTCTGCGAGGAACTTTTGAATCTGAGCTTCACTTGGAAAAACAAATGCTACGCTCAAATCCAATTCCCGCCAAAGTTCATTAGCTTGCAGGTCAAAGATTTCTTGTTGAAATTGTTCGTTGTTTTCAGCCAAAACGTAAAACTGTTGGTCTGGGAACTCAAGACCTTTGAACAAATGAGCCATTAACTCTTCAAAAGAGATAGGCTCGAATTCGTACGATCGCTTGGAATTATGGC
>JBCAWW010000606.1:0-4135 GCA_038534415.1 Bacteroidota bacterium
GAATTATATCCCCTTATTTGCCTTTGCCCTCTCCACAAATGTAAATTTTGACTCACCCAAATGATTAATATCATGAAATGTCTCTCCCTTCTATTTGCCAGCCTATGCCTGATCGTCAGCGGCTTACAAGCTGACACCTACTCCGAGCTCACCAAAGACTTCTCGTTCGGCAAAGCCGATATCCAATCCATGAGCGTCTTGACCTTTGGACCAGAAGGACTCCTCTTTGTCGGTGACGCAAATGCGGGCAAAGTCTTTGCAGTCGACCTGAAAGATCGGGTCCAAAATACCAGTAAAGAGGGCTTTACGCTCGAAAATGTAGAAGCAAAGCTAGCAAGCTTGCTCGGTACTACCCCGCAAGGAGTCGTCATTCATGATTTTGCCGTCAACCCTATCTCTCAAAATATTTATCTCGCCGTCTCTCGCTCAGACGCTACTCAACTAGGATTTTGGAAGCTTCCCAATGATCTCGGCGCAGCGACTATCCTGCTCAAAATCGACCCCAAAGGTAATCTCTCCGAAGTAAGTCTCGAGGCCGTAAGCTATGACGCTGCCGAGGTTCCCAAATTGATTGAGCCAGGACAACAAAGCTGGCGCAAGAGTGATATGCGCACCGAATCTATTACAGATATCGCCTATGCCGATGGCAAACTCTACGTTACTGGGCTATCTAATGAAGAATTTGCCTCCAATCTTCGGGTTTTAGACTTCCCTTTTACCGATAATAGTCAGGCCAGTTCGCTGGAAGTTTGGCACATCGCCCATGGCAAATCAGAAACAGAAGCCCCGATTCGCACCTTGCTACCTTACAAATTTGATGGCGAGACGCATATTTTGGCCTCTTATACTTGCACCCCTTTCGTAAGCTTCTCGGTCAAGGATCTTGAAAACGGCAAGCACCTCAAAGTCAAAACGCTCGCAGAATTTGGCTTTAGCAATATGCCCATCGACATCATTTGTTATCGCCGCGATAAGAAAGATTATATTTTGATGTCCAACACCTCTAAGGCACTCATCAAGATCGATCCCAACGATATCCCAGACGCTCAAAATATCGAGCGCAAGCTAGAAGAGGGTGAATATACAGTCGGCTTGGAGCATGATGTCCTTTCTCGCGTTGGCATCACCCATATCGACAATTACAATAGCGAAAATGTCCTCGTGCTCCAGCGCATGCCCAATGGTTTGCTCAATCTGCGTACCTATGGCAATGCCTGGCTCTAATGAGGAGTCTAGTAAACATATTTTCTCGTAGCGGCACAAAGCTTTGTGTCGCTACCTTTTTTATCTGCTATCTGGCGTTGGGGGCTCTCTGCGCCCAAAAATGGTCTATCCAAAGAGACAGTAGCGCTGCGGATTATATGGTGATTAGGGTTTGGTCGCTCTTCGCGGAACGCTCCTCTCCCGCCGCTAGTCTGCAGCTTTTTCCCGGAGATACCGTCCCCGATGAACTCCCTCCTATGCTGGGCCAATATTGGCAGGATCTTGATACCCTCTTTTTCAGACCGCGTTTCCCATATCAGAGAGGCCAAGTATATCAACTCTATCTTCCTGAAAGAGGCAAGGTTTTTTCTTTTCAGTTCGGCCTCGCCGAACGCTCAGCGGGAAGCGTTCCACTGCAAGTGTATCCCTCCACCGACACACTCCCAGCCAATCAGCTCAAATTCTACTTAGCGTTTCGCGACGCGATGGCCCTTCAAAGCCCCTATCACCATATCTGGTTAGAAGACGCCAATGGCCAGAAGCTCAAAAATGTCTTTCTTGAAATCGATCCAGCCTTATGGGGGCCCTATCAACGACGTCTTACCCTATGGTTTGAACCGGGGCGGATCAAGCGGGGGTTGATTCCCTATTTAGCTCAAGGACCTCCGCTGCAAGCAGGCAATCGCTACACTTTAGTGGTCAATACCGCTGGCATACACGATCCTCAGCGCACTGATACCCTGCTCTTCCGCCACAGTTTTTGGGTAAAAGAAGCGGACCGCCAACGTCCAGATGTAGAGACTTGGAGCTATGGCTATCCAAAAGTAGGAAGTCGCGATACCTTCTCTATCTATTTTCCAGAACCAATGGACTATGCGCTTTTGCAAAGTGATATCTTCCTTCTGAGTTCAGAGAATACGGACTTGCCCGGCCAGGTGATCATTGGCAAAGAGGAACGATCCTATCATTTTGTTCCTAAGCAGGCTTGGCGAGAAACAGCCTATACGCTTATGGTGAGTTCCTCATTAGAAGATCTCGCGGCCAATAATTTTGCGCGCCTTTTTGACACAGACAAGGCCACTTCAGATGAGCATGGGGGCAAGCCGTTTTGGCTAGAGCATCATTTTAGCCCCAAGCGTTAAAATTCATTAAAAAGACGTTAATACTTCATTAACAAACTCCCAGGCTCGTTTTCGTACATATAAGGGAATCAAGATTCTTTGATTTCACACAACTCCTATGTTTTTCATTGCAGGCTAGCTGATCTCAACAGATTGGCCATTAGATATTATTGTTTTTTCCCATTAAGGAGACCTAAACATTATGCGTAATTCATTTTTAACCTCATTCGTAGCCGCAGTCTTGGGTAGTGCCCTGACCTTTGGCGCTATCTGGATGACTCAATCAAAGGACCAACAAAGCGTACAGGTCCAATATCAAAATAATACTCCCGCTGTAGGAGCCGTTTATACCCTCGACGAAGACGGAGATGCAGTGCCTTTAGATTTTACGGCGGTCGCCGAACGCGTAACTCCGGCCGTTGTACACATTACCTCTAGTTCGACGCGCAAAAGCGCTCCTAGCGCGAGTAATCCATTTGAAGAGTTTTTTGGCCCCAACTTCCAATTTGAAGGCCCCAATCGTCAACAACAGCAGCGCCCACAAGTGGGGACTGGCTCTGGGGTACTGATCTCACAAGATGGCTATATCGTTACCAACAATCACGTGATCGACCAAGCCGACGATATTGAAGTCGTGCTCTCAGACAATCGTAGCTACAAAGCGACGGTCATTGGCACAGATCCTTCTACCGATTTGGCCTTGCTCAAGATCGAGGAAACAGGCCTTGCTTATCTTCCTTTTGTTGACTCCGACAAAGTCAAAGTCGGTGAGTGGGTGATGGCAGTTGGCAATCCATTCAATCTAAACTCTACCGTTACTGCCGGTATTGTCAGCGCCAAAGGCCGTAATATCAATATCCTACGTGAGCAAAGCGCGATTGAATCCTTTATCCAAACAGATGCCGCGATCAATCCCGGCAATAGTGGTGGTGCCCTTGTCAACCTCAATGGTGGCCTGATCGGTATCAATACTGCTATCGCGAGCCCTACGGGTGCTTATGCGGGTTATGGTTTTGCCGTACCAGCGAAGCTGGTCTCCAAAGTAATCGAAGACCTAATGACCTACGGTATCGTACAACGTGGCTTTATCGGTGTGATGATCCGTCCCGTAGATGGCAGCCTCGTCCGTGAAAAAGGACTAGACGTCAATCAAGGAGTATATGTTGATAGCGTGCTTGCGACTGGTGCTGCTGCCAGTGCCGGTATCAAGGAAGGCGACGTCATCCTCGAAGTAGATGGCATAATCGTCAATACGCCTTCTGAACTACAAGAAAAAGTAGGGCGCCGCCGCCCCGGAGATAAAGTCAATGTCAAACTCAATCGCTATGGCGACGAAAAGTCCTTTGATATGATCCTCAACAATCGTGATGGCAATACCCAAATCGTACAAAAGCTCAGCAATAGCCTACTAGAAGGCTTAGGGGCATCGTTCCGCGAAGTGGAAAAAAATACTGCCGCCCAACTAGACATCGCCGGAGGAGCGCAACTAGAAAAGCTTTCGCGCGGTAAACTGAGCCAGTATACCGATATCAGAGAAGGTTTTATTGTTACTCACCTTGACGGTGAACGCGTAGACGATGTAGAGGACCTACTCGACAAATTAGAAGACAAAAAGGGCAACGTAATGCTCGAAGGTATCTACCCCAATGGTTTGAAACGTTTTTATGCCTTTGGGATGTAAAGACTAATGTTCATAATAGAAAGAGAGCGAAGCTTGGAGCAATCCAGTTTCGCTCTTTTGTTTAAAGCAAAAAACATAAAATGATCGCAAAAAATTGATGTTTGCTTAAACTGCATTCTTTGTTGCCGCT
>JBCAWW010000607.1:0-4049 GCA_038534415.1 Bacteroidota bacterium
GATCTCCTAGATTGGGTCATAATTGGCGCATACTTTGTCTTTGTCCTTGCCGTTGGCCTCTGGTTTTCGAGGCGTAGCGGCAATACAGCAGCAGATTTCTTTCTTTCTGGCCGCAGCATGCCTTGGTGGCTATTGGGGGTATCCATGGTGGCGACTACCTTTTCGGCTGACACCCCTAATCTCGTAACCGACTTGGTTCGCAAGAATGGCGTAGCCGGTAATTGGGGCTGGTGGGCGTTTTTGCTTACAGGCATGCTCACGGTATTTGTTTATGCTAAGCTCTGGCGGCGCTCAGAAGTCATGACAGATATCGAATTTTATGAGCTTCGCTATAGTGGCAAAGCGGCCGCTTTTCTCCGGGGGTTTAGAGCCTTATACCTAGGATTGGTCTTCAATACCTTGGTAATGGGTACGGTTTCTCTCGCGGCTGTCAAGTTTGGGGAGATCATGCTCGGTATGCCCGGTTGGCAGACTTTATTGATAGCGGGTACCATTACCCTCGCTTATAGTGCCCTAGGTGGCTTGAAAGCCGTTATTGTTACCGACTTCGTACAATTTATTTTGGCTATGATTGGCTCAATCTGGGCCTGTTTTTATATCCTAGACCTAGAGGCAGTTGGCGGCTTAAACAATCTACTCGAAAACGAAATTGTCAAAACCAAGCTCAACCTTTGGCCAGATTTTAGCAAAACGGAAAGCTGGTTACCGATATTGGTCGTCCCAATTGCCGTACAATGGTGGGCTTCTTACTATCCGGGTGCTGAACCTGGCGGGGGTGGCTACATCGCCCAACGTATGTTTTCGGCCAAAGATGAACGAAACGCTATTGGGGCAACCTTACTCTTTAATATTGCTCACTACGCTCTACGCCCTTGGCCTTGGGTGTTGATTGCCTTGGCTTCGATTGTCGTTTTTCCCGAAATCAGCGATATCCAAGCAGCTTTTCCTGAACTTTCTGAAGGCAAATTAGGCGATGATGTGGCTTATCCTGCCATGTTGACCTTCCTACCCGTAGGCCTTCTTGGACTAGTGGCCGCATCTTTGATCGCTGCTTTCATGTCTACGATGTCTACTCAGCTCAATCTCGGCGCTTCTTATCTCGTCAATGACTTCTACCAACGATTTATCAAGCCCGATGCCAGTCAAAAAGAATTGGTCAATGCAGGTCGTCTCTTCACCGTAGTCTCGATGGTCATTGGCGCAGCCCTTGGTCTAGTATTGGAAAGTGCAGGTCAAGCCTTTGATCTATTATTATTACTGGGAGCCGGCACAGGACTCATTTATATCCTACGCTGGTTCTGGTGGCGTATCAATGCCTATACAGAGATCGTCGCCATGATCGCCTCCCTAATCATCGCCGGCTATTTTAGCTTTTTTGATGATGAAACGGCTTCTCATTGGAAAATTATCAATGGGGCCATCTTAACCACCATAGTGTGGATTGTGGCGACATTCTTTACCCCACAAACTGACGAAAAAACCCTCAGAAACTTCTACCACAAGATTCGTCCAGGCGGTCCAGGCTGGGATGCTGTTATCGCGCGTTCTCAAGGATCAGAATTACCACTGGTCAAAAGCCAAGGTCAATTGCCCCTCGAAATTGCTTGCTTTGTCATCGGCAGTATCACCGTATACGCAGCCTTATTTGCCACCGGATTTTGGATTTATGGTGAGACGACTAGCGCTATTGTCTCGACAGGCCTGGCCATTGGGGGTGGCGCTTTCCTATTTAGAGTGTGGAATATGCTCAAGACAGATTAGTCAAAATCAAGATATATAAAGAGAGAAGACGTCGCCTAAACGTTTTTTCAGACAGTTAACAATCGTAGGGAAGCGCCATGCTTCCCTATTTTTTGGTCATTTTTTTGGGGGATTACTGCTTCGCAGAACGCTCATTCTTGCACAGAGGGAATCGTTCTGCGAAGCAGCAAAAAAACTACTCATAAAGATCTTGATGATCTACCGCCGCCAACTCCACAAAGAAATCAGCAATATTACTGGCGCAGCTTTCTAGGAAGCGAGCTCCTTTCTCAGCCGTAGAAGCGCTGGGGTCTCCTACCCCTGTATCAGCCGTAACTTTGGTCCATTGACGTTGGGAAGTAACCCAGCCTTCGCGCAAGCCTTTGATTTTCCATTGGCGGGCGGCCCCATCACCGGCGGTATCTAAGGGACGACAAAATTCAGGATGAATGTGCATCATCACGCTGGTTTCCAACTCACCAGCATGGTCGCCGAGGTGATCAAAGTAATCTGCCCAATCGCCTCCGGCCATAAACCAGTTGATGGCACAGACAAACATATCGGGAAAGTCAATCGCCAATTCCCGAATCATGGTCTTGAAATTATTGCCGCCATGCCCATTGAAAATGACAAATTTGCGGATACCCGCTCGTTGGACCACATCGACCAAATCCTTCAATATCGCATACTGGGTCGACGGATTGAGATTCATACAAAGCGAGATATCTAACTGGCCCGTATTGATCCCAAAAGGCACATTGGGTAGGACGACAACTTTGCTCTCCTGCTCCCAAGCACGCTTGGCCGCCTCTGCGACCAACCACTCATTTTGATAGTTGTCAGTAGCGTAGGGAAGATGATAGTTGTGGGCTTCGGTAGCGCCCCAGGGCAATACCGCCACGGAGAAGTCCGTATTTTTTACGGCTTCCCAATTGGTTTCAGCGAGGATATAGGGTCTCATTATTTCTAATGTTCGTGCTTGACAATGACACGGCCTTGGTTATCACCGGCAAGAATTTTTTCTAAATAAGGCTCGAGCTCTTCTAAAGTAATATGGGTAGCAATCCGCTCTAGATTAGGTACTCTCCAATCGGTGGCTAGTTTTTGCCATACGTTTAAGCGTTCCGCGCGCGGCAAAGTAGCAGAATCAATCCCTAATAAATTGACCCCATTGAGGATAAAGGGATAAACGGTCAGATTGAGGTCATGCGACCCGACCAGACCACAGGCGGCTACATTGCCTTCACGAGAACAGGTTTTGATGAGGGTAGCCAAAGTATTTCCTCCTACGGTATCGATTGCTCCCGCCCATTTGGGACGAAGCAGAGGTCTACCAGATTGATCATCTACATCTGCGCGCGACAATATCTCCTTGGCGCCAAGGTCTTTTAGGTAATCGTGGGCAGCGGTTTTGCCAGTTACTGCAATCACTTCATAACCCGCTTTCGCCAGTATCCCCACAGCCAAGCTTCCGACTCCCCCACTTGCGCCGCTCACGACTACGGGACCATTTTCGGGCTTCTGGCCTTGTTTCTCCATTTTATAGAGTCCAATCGCGGCGGTAAATCCACCTGTACCCACGATCATGGCCTCCTCTAGGCTATATCCATCAGGCAAGGGAATCACCCATTCGGCAGGCACTCTGATATAAGCGCCAAAGCCACCATCCGTATTCATCCCAAGGTCAAAGCCGGTAACCAGTACTTTTGCTCCTGCGGAGAACGCTGGGTCGGAGCTTTCGGCTACGATCCCTGCGGCATCAATGCCGGGAGTATGCGGAAATTTTCGGGTAACGCCCTTATGCCCGGAGGAAGAAAGGGCATCTTTATAATTTAAGGCCGCAAAATGTACTTGGATGAGGACTTCGCCTTCTGGCAAGTCATCGGTAGAGCGGGTAATAATGGCACGATCAAATTGGCCTTTGCTGGACTCAGTGATCCGCAAGGCTTTAAAGTTTAGTGGGGGCATAGTTTAAGTTGGCTTAACAAGTAGTACACTCGTTTACGCAATGAAGCAGTTGCGCAATTTGTTGGTTTTGAATTTGATAGAGAATGCTTTTGCCGTTGCGATCGGAGCCGAGCACGCCAACATCTTCTAAAGCTTTAAGATGTTGCGAGGCGTTGGATTGGCTGATGCCTACATTTTCGTAGATATCAGTAACACTCATGGCCCCTTTTTCTAACAGTAGATCGATGATCGAAAGCCGGACCGGATGGCTCACCGTTTTCATCAAACGAGCCACTCTTTTGAGCTTTTCTGCATCAGTTCTAAGGCTAATCACATTCATCTCTCTAAGATACAAATAAAAC
>JBCAWW010000608.1:0-4130 GCA_038534415.1 Bacteroidota bacterium
TGCAGGAATATTCCTGTAATTGTCCGCTGTTTTTTCCTTCTGCCTTTAGTCCCAATCAAGATGGTCTCAATGAATCCTTTGGGGGCATTGGTGATTGCCAAGCCTTGGACTATGATCTACAAATCTTTAATCGTTGGGGGATTTTGATGTATAGTAGCCGGGAAAAGGATGCGAGTTGGGATGGGAGCTTTTCTGGTCGAGTTTGTCCGGAGGGGGTGTATGTTTGGGTAGCGCGCTATCGTTTCCGTGATCGAGGTGGTTGGAGAGAGGATTTTCAGCGAGGTACGGTCAGTTTGATTAGATAAAAAAAAAGGCGACCCTCAAGAGGATCGCCTTTACGATTTTAACTTTTGAATGAATGTAGACCACATTCGGTTTTGACGGAACCACTCCATCTACCGCTGCGGCCTTCGCCAGCCTGCGTACAATGTGTACAGCCGACAGATCCATAGCCTCGATCCTTTAATGGGTGATCCGGAAGCTCATGCATATAATTGTAATACTGAGCCTCTTCTGGATCCATGTCTGCCAAGGGATAAAAGCGCATAATGCCATTGCTTTCTTTAAAAAGTGGCACATTCTTGCGATTGGCAGAGGTCCCTCTGATCATACCAGAGATCCACACATCGTGCGATTCTTTTAACTTCTCAACTGGGCTTACTTTGTTGACAAAGCAACAGCTATCCGGTTGATAGGTCCAAGTATAATCTAATCGAGTAAAATTATGTTCGTTCGCTTTCGGTCGAACAGTTACCACATTGAGACCCCACTCCTGGGAGAGAGTTTCGCGGTACTGGTGCGTCTCCAGAAAATGATATCCTGTATCAATAAAATGAACGGGATGATCCGGGCGTACCTGATGGAGAAAATGAAGTAGTATGGCTGATGTTGTCCCGAAAGATGACGTTATCAGCACCCTGTCGAAATCACGGAAAAGCTTCTCCAACCTTTCTCGGTGGTCATATGGTGCATAATCTGCACACAGGGTTTTTGTATCCATAGCCTTACGGTTTTGGTTATAGCACGGCATGGGGTGTACCCAAATGTACTTTTTGGTTTCTAGGGAAATTGATCGCACGTCAAAGATCTAAGTACTCGTTAGTACTTAGGAAGGCTGTTATCGATTTGATCCACGTAGGCCAAAATTCCACCTTCAAGGTTGTAAAGATTGGTAAATCCATGCTCTGATTCAAGTTTTCGAATCACATCCGCGCTTCTTTTACCACTTCTGCAATGAATTAATACCGGTATTTGACGATTTATATTTCCGAGGAAATTTTCGATTTCGCCCTGAGGCATCAATTCACCCTGGATATTTACGATTTCGTACTCATAGGGTTCGCGTACATCAATCAGCTGAAAGTCAGTTCCTTGCGTTCTGTAGTTGACTAAGTCTTGAACACTTTTTCGTTTCAAGTCTTCATCTGGAGGCGCTAGGGTTTCGCCTTCTACCGCAGGCACTCCGCAAAATTGCACGTAATCAATCAACTCATTTTGAGTAGGATTTTCTCCTGTAAGAGGATTGCTTTTATCCTTATGGATCTTAAGAATACGAGTAGTGAAGCTCAAGGCATCAAACAAAAACAATCTGCCTGCGAGGGGTTCCCCTACGCCTGAGACTACTTTTATGACCTCTAGTGCTTGGAGAGAACCTATGATGCCGGGCAGAACGCCTATCACTCCGCCCTCGGCGCAGCTTGGTACCAAGCCCGGGGGCGGTGGAGTAGGGAAGAGGTCTCGATAATTAGGGCCTGTGTTGCCCTCTGCATCAGTATAATTAAAGACTGAAACTTGTCCCTCAAACTGAAAGATGGATGCGTACACATTGGTTTTGCCCAATAGTACACAAGCATCATTGACCAAATAGCGAGTGGGAAAGTTGTCTGTCCCATCTGCTACGACATCATAATCCTTGATGATCTCCAATGCATTATCAGAGTTGAGCAAGGTATTATAGGTATTGATTTTGATGTGGGGGTTTTGAGAGAGGAGGCGGGCTTTGGCTTCTTCTACCTTGAGCTTGCCGATAGAATCGAGGCCATACAAAACTTGCCGTTGGAGATTGCTGTCATCTACAATATCATAGTCAACGATCCCTATGGTGCCCACGCCTGCTGCGGCGAGGTATTGGAGCATAGGGCTTCCTAAGCCTCCGCCACCCACAACGAGTACCTTAGCGGCTTTGAGTTTGCGTTGTCCCGCAATATTGAAATCGGGTATGATCAGGTGCCGGCTATAGCGTTCTAATTCCGCCTTTGAAAAGCTAACTTCTGTGCTTGGGATCATCTTCTTATTGTTTTCCTCCTGCAATAGCCGGAATAATACTAATGACACTTTTGTCGTCGATGGAAGTCGCTTCTCCATCAAGACTTTGGATGTCTTCATCGCCAAGATAAACTCTCACAAAACGACGAAGATTCCCAGAATCATCCAATAGATGCTTTTTTAGCGCTGGATGTTGGTCTGTTAAGGTAGCAAGAGAATCTTTAACGGTTGTACCCGCAGATTCAATAACCGCCTGATTGCTTGCAAATTTGCGTAATGGGGTAGGAATATGAATTTTAGCCATTTTAGTATTTGTGTTTATTTGTTGGGTAAAAGGTATTCTTCTTCAAATTGCTCCTCTGGATTGAGTTGCCATGATCGTAGGTGATCAAATTCACCCTCCTGGATCGAAAGGATGATGTAGGAAAAGGTCGGCACAGCCTGCTTGCGATCGTGCTCAGAGGGGATAGCAGGATGATTGGGATGGGAATGGTAAATCCCCAAAAGGCTCAAATCATTTTCCATCGCAAAGCGTTCTGCTTTCATATAGTCCAGCGCTGAAATCTCAAACCTACGCCTTTGATCTCCCTCTTTACTATTGATGACTGCTTTGGCCAGCGTGATTTTTCGCTGCTCGTCATCCTTGCCGTAGAAAAAGCCACAGCATTCATTAGGAAAGCGAGCCTCTGCGTCTGAGACCATAGTGCTAAGCGCTTCTGCGCTAATATTGAGGGGCAGATATACAGATTGAGTTGGATTCATTAGTTGAAAATTTGTTGGATTGTCTCTGTGTACTTGCTATAATCATCAGGGAAGACGGTTACGATAATGCCCTGGTCTATTTGCTTGGCTAATTTGACTGCTCCGGCCAAATTGGCTCCAGCAGAAGGACTAATCAACATGCCCTCAGATTGAGCGAAGCGTTCGACAAAGTCGTAGGCCTCTTCAGTACTCACCTCTAATCGTTGATCCGCAAATTGGGGGTCATAGATCCCCGGAACCTTGGCTGTCTCCATATCTTTCCAGCCTTCCAAACCATGTAAGGCGCTTTCGGGATGCAAGGAAACAGCCTTGATCGCAGGGTTGATTTCTTTGAGGCGGCGGCTAGTGCCCATAAAAGTGCCACTTGTGCCTAATCCACTTACAAAATGAGTGATCGCCCCTTGGGTTTGATGGTAAACCTCTTGACCGGTAGTATAATAATGGGCTTTCCAGTTTTGCTCATTATTGTATTGGTCGAGGTAGAGATATTTTTCGGCTTCGCTCTCGGCTAGCGCAAGAGCTTTGTTTTGAGCACCGTCGGTACTTTCGAGGGCAGAAGTGAAAATTAATTCTGCGCCATAAGCCTTGAGGATCTGCTTACGTTCAGGGGAAGCGTTCTGCGGTAAGCAGATGGTCAAAGGAACACCCAAACGAGCCGCTATGGCCGCATATGCAATACCGGTATTGCCACTGCTCGCATCTAACAAGCGTCTGCCAGGATACCATTTGCCTCCTAACATCGCGTCTCGAATAATATAATAAGCCGCCCTTGCTTTGACACTCTGGCCTAGCTGCTGCCACTCCAGTTTGGCAAAAATTTGCACCCCGTTTTGCCGCCAAACATTGCGGATAGGCAGCAATGGCGTATTGCCGACTAAGGCTCCGATAGCGTCCAAGGACTGAAGCAATTGATTTTGGGTTTGGATACTTGCAATCATAATGGTAAAAAAAAAGAGCTCCTAAATACGGAGCTCAGTAAATGATTGTTATATGCACAGCTGACTATCTCCGCTTATAAAAGCTGGCATGCTTACAGATACAGCAACAAAGTTGGTTGACTATAATCATGGAGATAATTAGTTGAATTGAGTGATATTTTTCAT
>JBCAWW010000609.1:0-4114 GCA_038534415.1 Bacteroidota bacterium
GTCAGTACAACCAGCATGGCCTCAACCTGACCCTACGCACTCAGCTCGATAGCATGACAAAGTTGACTTGGCGTAACTCTATGGGCATCCGTGATGGCCTCAATACTTCAGACCGCTTTAGCCAATCGTTTAGCACAGAGAAGATACTCGCCAATGATGGCCTAAGCAATGGGGAAACGAATGGCGATAGAGGGAACCTAAGTTCGAATCTTACGGTTTTGAGGCGTTTCAAGAAAGCAGGTCGTGCCTTCACGGCGAACGCTAGCTTTGGGGCGCAAAACGACCAGAGCGACTTAGATTTATTTACCCGCAATCGCTTTTACCAAGGCCAAGGGGTAGCGTTCGCGGATAGCGTAAACCAAACACAAGGACAAACAGTAAAGCAGATAACTTATAGTGGTAGAGCTACTTATACAGAGCCTTTGGGCAAAGGCCGATATCTGGGGGCTAACTTTATGCATAGCAACTTTGGGGAAAATTCTCGCCGCGATGTGTTTGATCGTTTCCCGACGGGAGAAAGCTTCAATGAAGGCCTCAGCAACCATTTTCAAAAGGATTATATCTACAATCGTGGAGGGCTTTCGATCCGTATCAACCGTAAGAAAAGTCGCTTTAATCTGGGGCTCAACTACCAGCAATCGAAATTGGTGGGAGAAATCTTTTCGCAGGACACCTTGATCACCCAAGACTTCCGCAATTGGTTGCCTTCGATGCGCTACAGCTATGATTTTGGTACGGGCAAGAGTATCTCTTTTCGCTATAATACGGATGTCCGTGAGCCCTCTTTGGAGCAATTGCAACCGCTGGTCAATAATACTGATCCGCTAAATCTCTATTTGGGCAATCCTGATCTACAAGCCGAATATACCCACAGCGCATCCACTCAATTGGTGATCTTTGACCAGTTTAGTTTTACCAACCTCTTTCTCAATTTCAACCTCCGCTATACGCAAGATAAGATCACCCAATCACGGACGATTGATTCTCTTTTTCGTCAGACCATACAACCGGTCAATGTGGGACAAGATATCGTCCTTACGAGCTTCCTCAACTTTGGCACACCTATCAAACCCCTCAAGATCAAGCTCAATTTTGATGTGCAGACTACTTACAATCGTGGGATTGTGTTTGTCAATACCATCGAAAATACCACTGATAGATGGATCACGAGCTCGGTTTTGAGTTTGGAAAATCGCCGCAAAGATCGCATCGATTGGCGAGTAGGAGGAGAGCTTGGCTACAATCAGAGCCAATACTCGGTCAATGCCGAACTCAATCAAAGTTTTGTCAATCAGCGTTACTTCTTTGACCTAGATATTAATCTCGATAAAGAAAAGAAATGGCAGTTTTCTTCTCAGTTTGATTATTGGGTTTATCCGCCAAGTGGTCCCTTTGCACAGGCACAAAACATTGCTCTCTGGGAAGCCTCGCTTGGCCATAGTTTCCTCGAAAATAATAGAGCAAGGATTGAAGTCGTAGGCTTTGACCTACTCAACCAAAATATTGGCCTCAATCGAAGCAATCAACTCAATTACTTTGAGGAAGAGCGCGTTACGACCCTGAGACGTTATGTGATGCTCCGCTTTACTTGGCAACTTTCGGCCTTTGGGAGTCAAGGCGTACAGATCGAACTTAATGATCGTCGCTAAAAAACCATACGGTAGCGATCGGGGGGGATTGCTACCGTAATTATTGAGTGGAAAGTACTGAGTAGCAAGAAATAAATCTTAGTACTACTGACTTCTGTCTCGCTACTTAGTAAAGCAGTTCCAGCTTTTGTGGTCTTCAACCCTTATTTGAGCGGAATTGCTGATGCTATTTTCACAATTTCGGATGCTTGTATTGAGTTTGCTTCTCCATTTGGCTAGGATGCCAAGCAGAGCTACACCTCATTCTGGAGTCTTTTCTGTTTCGACTGCTTCGCAGAACGCATTTCTGGACTCATCCGCAAGGGGATTCGAAAACTAGCGGCGCTTTTACGCCGGTAAAAATGAACGTTCTGCGAAGCAAAAACCCTTAGCTTGACGCGGATGACATCCGAGAATCGGGAGCGGGGAAGGATGCCTTCCTTTACAAAAAATGAACGCCTGCTATATCTAAGGCCTTCGATCTTGCCAATTTTGAGCGAGCAGTAGGATGTGGCTTTATCACCCATTATTTTTTGTCATGGACCGCATACTACTACTCAGTTTTATCATTTTTATGGCCTGCCAAATGCCGCCCGCTACGCCTTCACAATTGCCTTCAGACGTTGCCAGCCTATGCCAAGATTTGGAGGATCATAACTATCGGAGAGATCTCGCGATCAGTCCTGAAGGAGATTTACGACTCTTCACTTTGACTACTTTTCGTTCGGTCTTTAGTGCTATCGTTCTGCAAAGCAGGACTACAAATGGCTGGTCAGATCCTGAGATCGCTCCTTTTTCAGGCCAATACCGCGATCTAGAACCCTTTTTCTCCCCTGATGGGACCTATCTGTACTTTGCCTCAACTCGTCCGCTAGAGGATGGGGGAGAGGCGGGACCGGTCAATATGTGGCGAGTAAAAAGGACAGGAGATGAGTGGGAAGTACCCGAAAACTTGGGGCTGACTGTCAACCGAGAAAAAGATGATTTTTATCCTTCTGTAGCAGCCAATGGTAATTTGTATTTTACGGCAGCCTATGAAGATGCGATTGGCCGAGAGGATATTTATGTTGCCCGCTACTCGCGGAACGCTTATCTCGAACCCCTACCTCTAGACTCCAATATCAACTCCGTAGGTTTTGAATTTAATGCCTTCATCGACCCTCAAGAGCGATATATTCTTTTTACTGCCTATGGTCGAGAAGATGATATGGGGCGTGGAGATTTGTACATCAGTTTTAGCACTGTTGATGGAGGATGGACCGCTGCCCGCAATTTAGGTCCACGAGTCAATTCTCCCTTTTTGGATTACTGTCCTTTTGTTACCCCAGACGAATCGATACTCTATTTTACTAGCGAACGCCATGATTTAAAGGCCGAGTACCCAGAGAAGATAGATTATAAGGCCATGCGTTTGCTCCTGGAGCAAGCCCAAAACGGTTCTGG
Organism: Bacteroidota bacterium; assembly: GCA_038534415.1. Lineage (GTDB taxonomy): Bacteria > Bacteroidota > Bacteroidia > J057 > J057 > JBCAWW01. The sequence goes on from JBCAWW010000609.1 coordinate 3,072, forward strand.
AAACATCTATTGGATCAATTGGCCTAGTCTTAGAGATAGTCTAAGCGCGATCTGAGTGGGCATTTTGCTTGCTTTGGGTTTACTAGTAGCCGCATTGCGACTCATCTGTAAACCCATAAAAAAAACGTCTCTGCCGATAAAGCAGAGACGTTTTTCTTGTTTGAAGAGCGTCAAGCCTTGGGTTTTCCTTTAAAAAGGTCAGCGACAAACAAAATGATGACAGCACCGACAAAAGAGACAATTAGCGTCCCGATGGTGCCTCCAGAAGAAGCTAATCCTAGTATGCCAAAGGCCCAGCCACCCACGACTGCCCCAGCGATACCTAGTAAGATATTGATAATGGCTCCAAAGCCACTGCCTTTCATCACGCGGCCAGCTAGATAACCCGCTGCGGCTCCGATTAAAATTGAATATAACCAACTCATAGTAATAGGTATTATATGTTTTTAAACATAGAAATTCAGTCCGATATCATATATAAGATATCAATTTTATCTCAAAGATGGTATTTCTGGCCAAGGGTTGGAATCCTTTGAAACTCGGAGGATTACCATATATACCCTATATTTTATCGCTTAAACACAACTCATAGGATGTTTTGGCAGACTTCTTGACTTTAGTATTGCATAATACGCAAAGGTAAAGAAGGAAGGATGATAAGAGTATTTTGGGCCGGCATCTTGCTGTTGATGGCATGTGGTACCCCACCACAGCATCAGGCATTGAGCCGAGAGGCCCTATATCTAGCTCCAACATATAATTCAATCAAGGAGGCTAATCCTCATTTAGATTCAGTCTATAAGCTCAATCTATATGGTGAAGGCTTGATTGTATTGCCGGAGGAGTTTATCAGTTTCCAACAATTGCAATGGTTGGATCTGAGTGAAAACTATTTTCAGAGTTGGGGGGATGTGATGCGGACATTGAGCAAAATGCCGCATTTGGAGGTATTGCATAGTCAATACAATACCATACGGATCATTGAGCCAGAAATTGGGCAATTGGCCCAGTTAAAAGAGTTGTATCTCGACCACAATCGAATC
>JBCAWW010000610.1:0-4111 GCA_038534415.1 Bacteroidota bacterium
GCGTTGATTGTTTTCAACGTAGACGCTGAGTTCATCACGTATCAATCTGATCGCTTTCGAGATCATGCAAAGTGATATTGTATCCCTCAGATGCCTGAGGGACGGTTTTCAATAATTGTAGGGCCAGTTAAAAACGACTAAGTAGCTTCGAGACTTATGTTAGGATTTTTCTAACAAATATCAGGTACAGGTTTAGCATATGGTAGTTTGAGCAAGGGAATGGTGCCAATGATCTAGTGAATGACATTATAGGCTTTTATGCCCCTCCACTAAAAAATTGATAACAACGGTTGAGCAAAAATTCCTTTCGACTCCGTGAGACAGTAAGCATTTTGCCATCACGCAATTCGACTTCTCCGCCGTCTCCCTTAAAGTATCGCCTGACGTATTTCAGATTGACGAGATGCTTCTTATGGATGCGGACAAAAGGAAAATCAATCAAACGTTCTTCCACTTTTTTGAGGCACTGTGTAATTAAGACCTTAGTTTTGTCCTTCAGATGCAATAAGGTGTAGGTGTTTTGTGCTTCGCAAAACGCTATATTCTCTACTGAGATCAGCTCAAATCCTCCAACCGTAGGAGCGACAAAGGTAGGGCATCTATCTTGTCGGATAAGCCTACACATATCCTCTACTTTATCATCAAGGTCATCAATCTTCTTGCGGTAACTCCAATTGGCCAATACCTGATATAAGGCTTGGTTATTGATGGGTTTTTCAAGAAAACCAATAATTTGATCTCGTGGACAATCCGTAAAATATGCATCATCTTGATCCATCAGGATGATTTCGCTTTTGAGATCGTCTTCGACGGAACGCAAAAATGCTATCCCTTGGAGGTCCGGTCGCCCAACATCTAAAAACAATAAGTCAGGCTGACAATGATGCACAAGTTTACAATTGTCAGGGTTCAGGTCTAAACTGGCAAGGACAGTAAGGTTTGGGCTTTGGTAATGGAGTTTTTGGACGAGGGCCTCCCGATGTTTGGGATTCCGATCGACCACCATAGCTTGAATGAGTGGGGGCATGACTGTTTAAATAAAGCATAACAAGAAAGTATCGATGTCCAAAGGGCGAATTTGGACCTTAAAAAAGCATTAGGATTGGGCAAAATCCTTTACTTTAAATAATTCGTTTTAGGTTAGCATTTGCTTAAGCTTAAGATGAAAAAAGCATGACAAAATGTCAAACTTTTCAAGCCGATTTATATTTCGACGTTTTAAAATACGTATTTACACCTAGGCGGATAAAGACTTAATAATTAGTATTTGCAAATAATGCTTTTATGAAATAAATACTTTTATTATCTTTGCAGACCCAAAGTAAAAAACCGAAATGGCAAAGAAGAGTAAAGCAAATCGCATACAGGTTATTTTGGAATGTACCGAGCACAAAGAGTCAGGTCAGCCAGGCACTTCTCGCTACATCACTACCAAGAACCGTAAAAACACGCCGGGTCGCATGGAATTGAAGAAATACAACTCCGTCCTCAAGCGTTATACCTTACACAAAGAAATCAAGTAATCACCTATAAGTCATGGCAAAGAAAACAGTTGCAGGATACCGGGACAAGTCTAAAAGTAAAGGGTTCACCAAAGTGGTACGTACGGTGAAAAATCCTGAGACTGGTGCCTATATCTTTAAAGAAGATATCGTACCTACTGACATGGTCAAAGAATTTTTGAAGGACAACAAATAGTCCTCAACAAAGATCTTACAAAAATCCGACTCGCTTAAGCGGGTCGGATTTTTGATTTTTGTAACTTAGCACCCTACTATAAGCCAGCAGATCTTCGTTATTGCTAATAAAACCCTATGAAGCGCTCCTTTGATTGGATTCAGGCCTTTTGCCTTATTTTCTTTTTTCTTTTTTCAGCTTCGCTGAACGCCACTATCATCAGTATCAGCACCAATGATAATGCAGGTCCCGGTAGTCTAAGGCAGGGCATCATCGACGCCCAAGCAGGAGATACGATCGATTTTGCCATTATGGGCCAGATTGTCCTTGATTCTCAGATCGTTATCAGCAAAAATCTTTGGATACAAGGACCAGGGGCCCAAGTCTTAGCGATCTCAGGCGGCAATCAAACTCGAATATTTGAGATATCAAGAGGAGATTCTGTATCCATCAGCGGATTGAGTCTGAAAGATGGAAATGTGTACGGTCTGTTTTTACCTGCAGGAGCCGCGATTGCCAACTATGGATATCTGAGCCTACACCAATGCTATTTACACCACAACAATGCTGGTTACGGTGGAGCGATATTGAGTGGTTTTCAGGCCTTCGACACTAAACTTGAGCTCTTTGACTGCACCTTTGCTTTTAATACCGCATTAGATGCTGCCGGCAATCCATCTGGAATCCCTGAAGCAGGAGGCGCGATCTACATTGATGGTGCTCTTGATGGCAGTGCCGATGTGGATGCTTGGAATTGCACTTTTGCCAACAATAAAGCAGACTCAACAGGAGGGGTAGTATTTCTTACCGGTGGCAATACCCTGCCTCAGCAAACCAGCTTCGAGGCCAACAATTGCACCTTTGTCAATAACGAAGCCGAATTAGTGGCGGGTATCGCCTACAATCGATCACCAGTAGTGCGAACTCGTAATAGTCTTTACGCCAATAATGTCGGCGCGACCCCTAATATGGAGGGTTCAATTCAATCTTTTGGTTACAATCTGATCGATAATAGTGGCGGGATCTTTTTTGTCCCTAACGGAACGCCTAATCCTAATGACTTACTTGACATAGCAGCCAATGTAGGCGTATTGGGCGACAATCTCGGTCCCGTACCGACCGTTCCCATCTCTTGTACCAGTCCAGCGATAGACGCTGCAGATACAAACAATGCACCAAGTGAGGATGCAAGAGGCAAAGCCCGTAGTGGGGTCGCGGATATTGGTGCCTATGAGTTTATCCCTAACGATATTGCGATCTTCAACCTAGCCAGCAATGGGCCGGGATCTTTACCACAGGCAGTGCTATTGGCATGTCCCGGCGACACCCTGAGACTAGCTGGCTTAAGCGGTAATCTACACTTAGATCGGACCTTGATCATTGACAAAGACCTAAGCATCCTTGGCAACCCACTAAATGATATCTATTTGAGAGGTGGTGATAGCATCCGACTTTTACAAATTGATCCTGCGGCAAATGCTTACCTTCGCTGGCTCAACTTTTACGATGCAAACCCAAGTAATTATGGCGGAGGGGCCATTCAAAACAATGGCACGCTCAAGGTAGAGCAATCTACTTTTGCTCGCAATACGGCCCGCTCTGGGGGAGCCATCGCCAACTATGGTATCAACGATACAGCCAGACTAAGTGCGATCAACTGTACTTTTTCAGGCAATAAGGCCAGCTTTTTAGATGGGGGAGCAATTGACAATCGTAATATCAGTGCCCCCGCTTTGCTGAGTTTGACACATTGTACCTTCAGTCAAAACCAAGCTTTCTCTAAAGGAGGAGCCCTTTATGTAGATAATACCACCACAGCAGAAGCGGTCAATAGCCTATTTACAGCCAATAATGCCTCGGAAGGGCCCGAAATTTATGGTAGCCTCAACTCATTAGGCAACAATCTCATCAGCAATGATCTTGACCTACAGCTGCAAGCAGACAATGACCTCGTCAATGTAAGTCTCGCGATTAATTCACTCGGACAGTATGGGGGACCGACCACCACCCACAGTCTATTGATCCAAACAGTGGCGATTGACCAAGCGAAGCTGCTGCCTGAGATTAGCACTGACCAGCGGGGCGAAGCGAGAGTTTTTAATGGTGCGCCAGATATTGGAGCCTTTGAGTTCAACCCGGCTACTTCTTTGCCACCGGCAGAGACTAACATTATCAAACTTTATCCCAATCCCAACAATGGTCGCTTTGTGCTAGCATGGGAGGGAGACGTTCCGCGAAGAGCGGTAATCCAAATCTGGGACCGATCAGGTAGGCTGATCCAAGACGTCCAGCTCACTGAATCCCACACTCAAATACAATTAGCTCAGGGAATTGCAAAGGGGATTTACTATTTACAGATTGTGAGCGATACTCAGCGATTGAGTCAGACGTTTATCGTGCAGTAAGCAAAATCCGGTTTTCCGCATCTCCTCCC
>JBCAWW010000611.1:0-4098 GCA_038534415.1 Bacteroidota bacterium
CATACACTCGCTCAAATTATCATCAATCCTTAGCGTGGATTAACGAAGATTTAGCAATGGCTTTCCACTGACACCATCACTGATTGGCTTCTTGCGAGTGAACGCTATAACTACAATTTACTTCTTATGCCAATCAAAAATTTAACAAAGTCCAATCTTTTTGCAGGATTGTTGATGCTGTTAATCAGTTTTGGGGCACTCGGGATGCAAGCGCAAACTTTGAGTGGGACCATTACTGATGCAGAAACCCAAGAAGCACTAGAAGGTGCGAGAGTGGTGGTAGCTGGTAGTACAGTGGGAGCCATTTCCGACGCTACTGGCAAGTACTCTCTGAGCTTACCTGAAGGAGCTACGACTATCATCGTTAATTACTTTGGTTACGCTACCCAGCGAATTGAGATCAGTGGTCAATCTTCGATCAACGTTCAGTTGGTAGCTGATGCCGCAAATCTTGATGACGTAGTCATTACCGCATTAGGGATTGCTCGTGATGAAAAGACCCTTGGCTATGCCGCCCAAGAATTGGAGGGTTCCTCAATGACTCAAGCGCGTGAGCCCAACTTCATCAACGCCATGTCTGGCCGTCTTGCTGGTGTAAACATCACCCAAGGTGCCTCAGGGGTAGGAAGTTCTGCTCGCATGGTCATCCGTGGAGAAACTTCGATCTCGGGCAACAATCAACCACTATTCGTAGTAGATGGGGTTCCGATTTCAAACGATGTCTTTAGTACTCGCTCTGAGGGCAATCTAGAAGTCGACTATGGTAACGCCGCCTCTGAAATCAATCCAGATGACATCGAAAATGTCACCGTATTGAAAGGTGCCAATGCTACAGCTCTTTATGGCTCTCGGGCCCTCAATGGAGTAGTCTTAATTACTACCAAAAGCGGTCGTGGTCAGAAAGGTATCGGTGTTACGGTAAATTCAACCACCTCTTTTGAAAATCCCCTTCGCATCCCGCAGTACCAAAATGAGTATGGTCAAGGTGCAAATGGTGAGTTCTCCTTTGTTGATGGCTCTGGCTCTGGGGTCAATGATGGGGTAGATGAAAGCTGGGGGCCTCGCTTAGATCAAGGTCTCAACATCCCACAGCACGACTCCCCTACTAGCGGTGGATTTCGTGGCGGCGATAGCCACCCAAGTATCGACCGTGGTGAGATTCAGGCTACGCCTTGGACTTCTGCACCAGACAATATCAGTAACTTCTTCGAAACCGGAATCACTACCACTAACAATGTTGCCATTGCCGGCGGTAATGACAATGGAGATTTCCGCCTCTCTTTTACCAATCTTTGGAACCAAGGTATTCTCCCTAATACAGATCTAAAGCGCAACAATATCAGCTTGAGCACTTCTTTCAAGCCCATTGAGAAGCTTACTTTCCGGATCAACGCTAACTATGTCGACACTGATTCTGATAATCGCCCGACAAATAGCTATGGAACAGAAAATATCATGTACCTATGGGTATGGTTTGGTCGCCAAATTGATATGAACAGCCTACGCGATTATTGGCAGCCTGGCCTAGAAGGCGTACAACAGTACAATTATAATTACAACTGGCACGACAACCCTTACTTCACACAATTTGAGAACACAAACGGTCTCAAAAAGGATCGCCTTTATGGCAATATGTCTGTCAACTATGAGTTTACCGATAAGCTTTCTTTGCAGCTCCGTTCCGGAACGGATTATGCCAGCGAAGTTCGCATAGGTAAGCGTGCCTTCTCTACCCAGCGTTTTCCATTTGGTCAGTATCGCGAAGATTTGATCAATTTTCAGGAAACCAATACAGACTTACTCCTTACATATCAGGACTTGTATAGTGGCGACTTTGGCTACTCTGTTTCTGTAGGGGCCAACCGTATGGACCAAAACCGTCGTTACCTACGTATCGCGGCTAATCAGCTCTCAGTACCTGAGGTTTACAACTTTGAGAATGCGCGTATTCCTTTGGCGCAAACACAGTTCAACACCTCTCGTCGTATCAACTCTGTTTATGCCACAGCGCAGTTTAGCTTCAAAAGCTCACTCTTCTTAGATGTTTCTGGTCGTAATGACTGGTCTAGCTCTTTGACGCTTCCAGATGGTACGGGTAACAACTCTTACTTTTATCCTGCGGCTAACCTTTCTGTCGTGATCAGTGAAATGACAGAGATGCCTTCGGCAATAACATTCTTAAAGCTCCGCACGGGTTATGGAGAAGTAGGCGGCGATGCTGATCCTTATCGCTTGACCAATGTTTACAACTACCTAGAGCCATGGGGCGGTACACAACGTGTAACAGAAAACAACGCACTTGCCAACGCCAACCTCCGTCCAGAGCGAGCTCGTTCTTTCGAAGCAGGGATTGACGCTCGTTTCTTTGACAACCGCTTAGGGATCGATATTGCCTATTACAACACCAACGTATTGGATCAAATCTTTGCCTTGGATATCCCTCAATCCACCGGATTTAGCAGCCAGATCGTTAACGCAGGTAAAATCAATAGCAATGGTGTCGAAGTACAACTCAACGCTACTCCTGTACGCCGTGATGGTGGTTTTCGCTGGGACATCAACGCCAACTGGTCCCTACAACGCTCCAAAGTGATCGAACTCGTAGACGGGATCGAGAACTATACTATCGCTAGCAACTACATGATCATCCAAGCTCGCGAAGGCGGCCGCATGGGCGATATGTACGGCACTGGCTTCGTGATGATCAAAGATGGCGAACGTCTCTTCCCAGATGAGCTCGGACGCTTACCCGAAGGCGGCCAACCTTTGATGAACGAAAACGGTTTCTACGAACGCGACAACAACCTTCGTTACCTAGGTAATTATAACCCAGATTGGATGCTCGGTCTATACAATAGCTTTTCTTACAAAGGCTTTAACCTAGGTTTCCTCTTTGACCTACGCTACGGCGGTGAAGTAATGTCTCGTACGCTCCTTATCGGTGGTACTTCTGGTATGATGATCGAAACCGTTGGTAACAATGACAAAGGTAACCCAGAGCGTGATCCTATCACTGATGGCGGAGGTGTTGCCCCTGAAGGCGTATTCCAAGATGCTGATGGCAACTATATCGACAACTACTCTTTGCCAGTTGATGAGCGCAAGCGCTTGAGCGGTCGCGATTACCACTGGTGGACCTTCAACCGTGGCAACGAAGCCCAAGGGATCTATGATGCTACCTACTTAAAGCTACGAGAAGTGCGTCTGGGGTATGACTTTCCAGTAGCCATCACCAATCGTATCGGAATCAAAGACCTCAAGCTCTCTCTAGTCGGTCGCAACCTCTTACTCTGGACAGAAAACCCACACTTTGATCCAGAAACCTTCTCTTTCAACGGGGGCACTATTGTACCCGGTGTGGAGGATATGGCGACTCCTACGACTCGTAGCCTTGGCGTAAATCTTAGCTTCAAATTTTAATTAAGCCTCTAATGAAAAGCTTGTATAAATCATCATTATTCCTGTTGGCTTTGCTTTTGATGCAAGCCTGTACGCAGGACTTTGGAGAGATCAACTCCAACCCAAACGCACCCGAAACTGTAACCGGCGGCCTCGTCCTTCCCACTATCATCATTGACCCAGCGCAGCGCCTCGGTAGTCTTGGATGGGAAGAAGGCAACACAGCCATGCAAATCAGTGCCGTCAACAACTTTACCACCTTTGACCAAATGGGTTGGGGCGGACAAGACGGAGTCTGGAACGATATGTACAGTGGTATCCGCGACGCCGACAACTTGATGGCAATCGCTGATGAAAGTGGCAATACTGCTTTCAAAGGCGTAGCCATGATCATGAGAGCTTGGATGGGAGCTACTTTGGCTGACTTTTTTGGCGATGTGCCTTATTCGCAAGCCAACAAAGCCAAGGACGACAACTTCACTCCTGCTTATGACTCTCAAGAAGATGTCTACAATACCATTTTGACTGAGCTAGAAACGGCAGAAGAGCTACTCGCCCAAGGAGGCTCTATCGACGGAGATTTACTCTTTAGTGGCGATCTGCTGACGATCGCTTGGATTGCTGAGCCAATCGCGGAACCTCCACGCTTTTTTTCAAGACGCATGAGGTAGCGGATGCGGAGTGAGTTGGCAAATTTGC
>JBCAWW010000612.1:0-4098 GCA_038534415.1 Bacteroidota bacterium
TTTTGCCCTTAATCGGGAACTTTTTCCCCCAATACATCTCATTTCTCCTGTCTATGCGCTACTATGCCGGTAATTGGGCTTATAGCGTCTGGCTATTTAAGGAAGGCTCCGAAGAGAAATTGGACGATTATATTGTCAAAACTTCCAAAACTTTGATGAAGCAATTGGCCTCCTTTTACGATCCGCTTACTGCGGAATCTTTGGTGAGCAAGGTTACCGGTTTTCGGATGATGCATTTGCACGGCAGGGCTTTGCAACTACTCGTTCCGCGAGCGGTAAATAATATTGATGACTATATCTGGCGGGACGGAGAGTTAGTGGCAGGTGTTGTCTTAGGGTGGAATTTTGGGGATGGGCATTTGCATCATGAATTACTGTTAGAGGCTATCCAAAAACGCTGTAATTATGCTCCCGGAGAAGTCCGATGCATCTTTGTCGAATCTCAGCCTATGGCCCAGCCTCATTTGGATTGGCGTATTGTGGATGCTGCCGACGGTCAGCTAGATCATGGCCGCATCCAGATCAGCGAGCTTCGCCAATTACAACCTTATCCGCAAGCCCAAAACACCTATGCCTGACTATGACGCTGTAGTAATCGGTGCGGGTCCCAATGGATTATCTGCTGCGATTGAATTGGTGCGTAATGGTGCCAAGGTCATCATACTAGAAGGGCATCAAGAAATAGGAGGCGGTACTCGGACTGCCCAATTGACGCTTCCGGGCTTTGAACATGACTTTTGCTCAGCAGTCCATCCGATGGGGGTACTTTCTCCTTTTTGGCGAGAGCTCCCCTTGGCTGATCATGGGCTTGAATGGATCTATCCAAAGGCTTCGGTCGCTCATCCTTTAGACGATGGGCCTGCGGTGCTTTTGTATCGTTCTGTAGAGAAAACTATGCAGGGACTAGGGGCAGATGCAGAAGCTTGGAAAAAACTGATAAGCCCCTTTGTAAATAGGGGAGAGCAATTGTTGAAAGATAGCCTTGGCCCGCTTTCCATTCCCCAAAATCCGCTTTTGCTCGCCCGTTTTGGATTAAAAGCGATGCGTTCGGCCGAAGGCCTCGCCCAAAAGTTTTTTCGTGAGCCGAGAGCACGGGCCTTATTTGCCGGCTGTGCAGGTCATAGTGTTTTGCCTTTAGAGATGCCTTTTAGCGCAGCGGTGGGATTGATGTTTGCTGTTACGGGCCATCTTGTTGACTGGCCGGTGGCAAAAGGAGGCTCGCAGAGTATTAGTCGAGCCTTGGCTCGTTATTTTGTTTCCTTGGGCGGTGAGATCGAGTGTAATCAATGGATTCGCTCCTTGTCTGATGTGCCAGATAGCAAACTGCTGCTATTTGATACTGATCCTATCCAATTGGCTCAAATCGCGGGAGATGCTTTGCCGGCAAGATATAAAGGGCGACTGCATAATTATCAATATGGTCCAGGAGCGTTTAAGTTGGATTGGGCTTTGGCTGGACCCATTCCATGGAACGATTCTCAATGTCGTTTGGCTTCAACCGTACATGTGGGGGGAACCTTAGCCGAAATTGCCAGCAGCGAAAAAGACGCTTGGGAAGGCCGTATTAGTGCCAAACCTTTCCTCATTGTGTGCCAGCAAAGTGAGTTTGATGAGCGTTCCCCGAAGGGGCAGCATACCGCCTACGCCTACTGCCATGTGCCTCATGGCTCGGAAGTAGATATGACAAAACACATCGAAAATCAGATAGAAAGATTTGCGCCGGGTTTTAAGGATCTGATCCTCGCCAAACATAAAACGAGTCCAAGCGACTTTTACCACTATAATCCCAATTATTATGGTGGTGCGATAACGGGTGGCGCCGCTAATTTTAGGCAACTATTTACTCGGCCTGTAGCCAGACTAAACCCCTATACTACCCCCAATAAACGTCTGTTGATTTGTTCTGCGGCAAGTCCACCAGGTGGAGGGGTGCATGGTATGTGTGGGTATCATGCGGCGCGTACTGCTCTAAAAAGACTTTAAAAAGGCTCTGAGATGGGACCAAAGTTTTGGGTCGCATAAGCCACTGGGATAGCGTAAGGCAGCTGTTCTCCCGGACTCAAAGAAACAGCACATCCGAGGGTGCCATATTGGGGGTTGAGCAGATTGCGGCGGTGGCTGGGCGAATCTAACCATGCTTGCAAAACTGCTTCGGCAAAGCTCCAATAGGTATGCTTAGGGACTGGGTTTTCTTTTAGATCAAAAAATTGATTTTTGCCCTCGCTAAAAGCCGCATAATATTCTTGGTCATCAGCTAATTGATACAATAGAAAGCGCCCTACATTTTCGGACGTAAAATTTGCGTTGAAGGCCCAAGCTCTTTTGGCGGGAGTCCTCATTTTGGGCTCATATTCATTGTAATGGCCCATAAAGTGAAATTGAGCCATCGCCTTGGTATGATAGAGGGCCATCTCCTGCAAGTCAGGATCAAAGTCAAAAGGTCTCAATCCGTGCTCTTCTCTGACCTGATTGCTAAGGTAAAATACCGCAGCCGTTAAAAGTTTATTGTCAACAGTCGCAAACTCTATGCTTTGGTGAGCTTCTGGTAAGGCATAAAATTCCTCCCAGTGAAAAGCTGCAATATCTGCATCAATCCCTGATTGAGGGCCTGAATTTCCCCAGGCGAACAAGAAACCGATTAATCCGATTACGACTTTCATAAGCACAAAGGTTATCTTACTCTTACGGTAATATTAACTAAATGTTAAGAAAAGGTCAATGAAAGGTTACAATACGGATAAAATTGTTTGATAAACGGCTGATTATTGAGCTTGAATTAATATCCGTAAATTCCCCCCGATGAATAAAAGGAGTGCGTGGGCGAGTATTTTCCCTTTTTTAGAGTGGGTACCGAAGATAGATGGCAAAAGTCTGCAAGCAGATTTGTTGGCCGGAATCACGGGTGCCATAATCGTCTTGCCCCAAGGGGTTGCATTTGCCCTTATTGCCGGTCTTCCGCCAGAGTATGGCTTATTCACGGCCATGATTACGCCTCTAATTGCCGCCTTATTTGGTTCCTCTTTTCATTTAGTTTCTGGGCCTACTACGGCGATTTCTTTGGTGGTATTTGCATCTATTAGTAAGCATGCTGCTCCAGGATCTGAGCTATATATCCAATTGGCGATTACGCAATGTTTAGTTGCCGGGATATTTCAATTAGCTTTTGGTTTGCTGAGAGTCGGAAAGTTGGTGAAGTATGTCTCTCAGACCGTGATTACCGGTTTTACAGCGGGTGCCGCCATTTTGATCATTACGAGTCAGTTGCCCCATATATTGGGGGTGAAATTGACCAATGGACTGAGCTTTTTTGAAAATTGGCAGAGCTTAATCCTTAGCATAGACCAGATCAACTATTGGGTATTGCTTGTGGGGCTTGGAACTTGGCTGATGGCAGTAGGACTAAAAAGGTTTTGGCCCAAGCTGCCATATATGCTGATCGCTATGGTGTTTGGCAGTGTATTGAATCTAGCGATAGGCGGGCCAGAGAGAGGCGTTCCACTAGTGGGAGAAATAAATGAAAGCCTCCCCAATTTTGCTTGGCCTAATCTAGAACTTGATAATGTGAAATTGCTGCTGGGAGATGCTTTGGCAATTGCATTGTTGGGCTTAATCCAGTCAGTGGCCATCGCTAGGGCAATTGCATTGCAAAGCCAACAAAAGCTAAATGCAAATCAGGAGTTTGTGGGCCAAGGCTTAAGTAATATCGTGGGCAGTTTATTTTCTTGTTATGCGGGAGCTGGGTCTTTTACTCGCTCGGGCCTCAATTATCAAAGTGGCGCAAAAACGCCATTAGCAGCCATTTTTGCTTCTTTAGTTCTAGGCATAATGGTGCTGATGTTCGCTTCGCTCACGGCTTATTTGCCATTGCCCTCTATGGGAGGGATCATTTTGATTGTAGGGGCAAATCTTATAGACGCGAGCTATATCAAAAATGTCTTTACAGCTAGCTGGCAGGAAGTAGTAGTCTTGTTAGTAACCTTCTTGTCGACGCTATTTCTTGATCTGCAGTTTGCCATTTATCTAGGCGTTTTGACATCCTTTCTGTTTTCGTAGCTAGTTTACTTTTAGCTGCTTGGTATAGGTAAAACAAAAAGGATG
>JBCAWW010000613.1:0-4089 GCA_038534415.1 Bacteroidota bacterium
GTTTCGCAATTGTAAGCTTCTGTTACGACTTCACGCGTCCAATCTACTACTACCCCTTTGCTAGCGTCAAAAACGCATTGCCTCATATCACTCAGTATCGCGGCTACCTAGCTGACGCTAGCAAAGGGGTAGTAGTAGATTGGACGCGTGAAGTCGTAACAGAAGCTTACAATTGCGAAACGGGTATTCCTTCTCTTTGGCAAGCCAATGAAGTTGACCCAGTAGAAGTAGAAAATGGTAGCAACAACACACGTAGTATCAATCCTGCCACTCCAGGTATCGCGGGTTCTATGTCTCGTTTTGCCTTAGCAGACGATCACCTCTACGTAGTTTCTCCTAATCAATTGCGCGTATTTGACGCGAATAACTGTGAGTCTCCAGCCTTAGTCAGTGAGCAGGATTTGTTCAATAGCGGCGAAGCCGAGATGGTTACTACTGGTCCTGGCCTCGTATTGATCGGTGGCACCAATGGAGTAGACGTATTTGATACTCAAGATCCTTCTAACCCAACTTTCTTGAGTCGCTATGAGCACGTTACCGCTTGTGATCCTGTGATTCTCGACGGCCAATATGCTTATTTGACCCTACGCAATGGTCGTGGCGAGCGCTGTGGCCAAAACTTCACCAACCAACTTGACGTGATCGATTTTTCAAACCCACGCATGCCTAGCACGCTTACTTCTATCCCAATGACCAATCCTCACGGTCTAGGCAAAGATGGCAACTTGCTATTTATTGCTGATGGTAATGCTGGTCTTCGTGTCTTTGACGCTGAAAATCCATTGCGCATCGGTGGCAATGAAATCGCCCACTTCAATAGCATGCAAGGATATGATGTCATTCCTGCCAACGGTACTTTGATCCTCGTTGGAGAAAACGGTATCAGCCTTTATGACTACTCTGACATGAATAACATCAAGCTACTCAGCAGCATCGTCGTTGAGTAAGCATAAGACTTATTGTACATCAACGCCTGTCTTCCGTAAGGGAGATGGGCTTTTTTTATTTTGCTGCTTCGCAGAACGTTTATTCTTGAGGGCACAAAATGTTGCGCCGCTTCTAGTTCAAATCCCCTTACGGCTGAGTCCCGCTGCCGAGATAGGAACGCCAACCCAAAAAATCGTGGCGTATTGCATAGGCCACCCGAGGGAAGCGTTCTGCGCAGCAGCCCCAAAAAATAAAAGCTCAGCAAGAAAAGTGCAGCTTATCCCAAAGATTAAATTTCTGCCTTAGCATTTAAAGTTTTACCTTATAATGTGTTCGTTTCTTCCATCATCAGCAATCTCGGCGGCTGGGACAAACTCCAGCAGGAAGCCCCAGACAGCTACGCCGAAATACGCGCCAGTATCGCTGGTATACAGGATGATTTGGTGTTTGAAGACGATCACAAAACCATCTCATTGCCCTCGCTTTATAAATCTTTTCGCTACAATCTGATGAAGTTTGAGGGATGGCAACAAAATCTACGCCTTCATCTCGGACAGCCCCAAGCCTCTCGGATCCTGAGTGAGATAGACTTTGCCAAAGGTGATGTCGGAGTAGACCTTTTTTTTGATCGAGCCGCCTATTTGGAGAGTTATCTTTTTGCTAAGATTCCTTATTTCATTCGAGCGCGTCATATTCGCATCGCGGTGCTTTTGATACCCAGCCAAGAGTTGGCGCAAAAGCTGCCTTCTGGGGTGGTGAAGTTTAGCCACATCCGACAATTGTTGGCGGGCTTTCCGATCCTGCCGCTCAAGTATCCCTTTGTCATCATGGGCTTGACAGATCAAGAGCCAGAGGAGATCAAAGAGTATAATCTCAATACTGCTCTCGATGTCTACTTGCTCGAAAAGATGGATAAATCCCTCAATGAGATTTTAGTGGAGGGAGAAGCCGAAGCCTATGACTTCAAGATCCAACTCCCTAAAAATGAAAAGGTTGCGCAAGAAGTCTGTGGATTTGCGAACCGCGAAGGAGGCGGCCTGCTGTTATTTGGTATTACAGACGATGGCCTCTTGGAGGGGATGCCCGCCGAAGATTGGGATGATATCCAGTTAAAGTTGTCGAGCATCATCAGTAGCTCTTGCTCGCCTTCGCCAGAGTTTCAAATACATCGATTTCCTGTGCCAGAACGCCGAAATCGTATCATTATCGTACTCGAGATCAAGGAGCTCAAGCTCAAACCCTGCATGACTCGACACCGAGTATACATTCGTAAAAGCGCTTCCGTTCGCCCTGCGAACTCTGAAGATATCCGCCGTTTATTGATCAGGTAGGCAGCATCCCAATGCACTGCAATTTTGCTCATCGAGCAGCGTTTTACCACTAATACACTCACCCTTTATCCCCTCTCTATGAAATTCCTAAAAACGAAAAACTCCCGCAGAAATTTCTTCAAAAAATCAGCCGCTCTCGGCGCTGGAATTGCGACCGTACCGCTCTTTAATTTGGCACGAGCGACTCCCCAAGCAATCCCAAGCACTGAAGAAAGCATGTACCTCATCGGTCCACAAGAAGGTTTCTCCCCTCAGATCGGCACGCTGCTTTCTACCATGACTATGATGCGAGCTTGGATTGTACGTCAGGTCGAGGACCTAAGTCAAGAACAGCTTGATTTTCAAATTGATGACCAATCCAATTCTATCGGTGCTATGTTGATGCACCTCGCCGCTACCGAGAAATACTATCAGCTCAATACTTTTGAAAATATGGCTTGGGGCAGTTGGAGCGAAGACATCAAAAAAGAGTGGGACATCCCCATGGGCCTTGGCAAAAAGGCTCGCAAGCAGATCAAAGGCAATGATATCACTTACTATCTCGAAAAGCTCGAATCCGTCAGAGCCGACACCATCAAAGGTTTCGCAGCCCGCGACGACGAGTGGATCATGCAATCTGAAGCCTTTTTTGACAATCAACCCACCAACAACTATTGTAAGTGGTTTCATGTCTGCGAACACGAATCCAATCACAACGGCCAGATCAAGTTTATCAAGAAAAGAATGCCGAAGAAATAAGGGATTCCTCAGCCTGCTGCCCAGAACCCACCACTTAACACCAATGCCTACAAATTACTTTTCAACTCAGGATTTTCCCTAAAAGAAGCCACCATCGCTTTGATCCCCTCTTCATAAGTGCTGACCTTAAAATCAGGGAAACGAGTCCGAAACTTCGCATCAGAAAAGTCATAAGGATCTTGGACCTGATAGAGCATTTCGCCAATCTCTTTGAGGGGAGGGATAAACAGACTGAGAAACTTTCGCATAAAATTGGGCAGGACGGAAGCTTTGAGCTGGGTCCCTAATTCAGCGTTGAGCAAGGCGATCATCTCGGCATTGTTGGTCAAGGGCCCTGTCGGCAAATGCCAAACTTGGCCATAGGTGTCTTCTGCTAAAGCCAAGTCTACCAAAGCCTTGCCGATATCGGTGGTGGAGCTATAACAATGAGGGATGTCTAATGGGGCCAACAATTGAGGTCCTTTGCCAGCCAGCATACGTTCGAGTACCGAAATGTAAAGGCTACTATTGACGGCTTTTGGGCCATAAATATCCGGTGCTCTACCGATGAGGCCATTGACTTTGCCTGCTGCTATTGCTTGCAATAGCATATCAGTGGTCCGTTTGCGGGCTTTGCCTTTGATGCTAGTAGGACTTTGGGGATGGGACTCTGTTATGGGCACTTGGAGCGGTGTGGGTCCATACATATAGATGTTGTCTAGGTAAATGATCCGGGCATTGTTTTCACTACAAGCAGTGATCACATTGTGCATGAGGATCTCCCAGTCTCTGGCCCAAATCTCCGTCTTATAGGGAAGGCCCACACAGATATAGACATAGGTAGCACCCGCTATAGCTTCTCTGGCCTGCGCCAAATCCAGTAGGTCTGCCTTGTGATTAGAAACGTTCGGCAAAGCCGTGGACCTACTAACGGCTCTGATCGCAAAGCCACGAGTTTGTAGGGCTTGGATGGTGGCCTGACCGATACTACCAGCGGCACCGAGCACGGTATGCAGAGAGGTATTCATAAGATTGTTGTTGCGGATAAGTTAAAAGGATAAAATCAGATTGGCACCAAGCTGTCCACTGACAAAATTTACTCCGTCCCCTTCAC
>JBCAWW010000614.1:0-4083 GCA_038534415.1 Bacteroidota bacterium
AACACCCTTTTGCATTTGGTCAATCAGCTTGCGGATTTCGGTAAGTTTATCTTCTAGCGAAAATTTTTCCTGAGACATTTTGCTTTTATTTATCTGTTTGGGGCTTAGCCTGCACCTTTTTCACCTCTGACTCCAAGCGACCATCCTTAAAGATTGTTTCGATCGACATCCCTTCTTCTATGCCCTCTGCCGAGGAACGCACCTCTCCTTCCACCAAAGTCAGTGAAAATCCTTGTTCTAATAGTTTGCGGATATCCAAAGCTTTTAATTGAGTTGCCAGCAATTCAACCTCATGCCGTTTGTGCTGAAGAAATTGCAGAGTAGCTTGTTCAAGACGATTGCTATAATCGTCCAGGACTTGTCGCTTAAAATCTATGAAGTATTGCAAATTGCGTTTTAGTTGCGCTTCATAATCATCCAAAGTAAACAAGAGGCTAGCAAGATCAGGGACCGCGTGTTCGGCCGCAGCCGTAGGAGTTGAAGCCCTCAAATCTGCCACAAAATCCGCGATGGTAAAATCTGTCTCATGCCCTACCCCACTAATGACAGGTATCGGACAATCAGCGATTGCCCTGGCGACAGCTTCTTCATTGAAATTCCAAAGGTCCTCGATAGAGCCGCCACCTCTGGCGAGGATGACAAGGTCTGCTTTTGTTTTTGCCGCTGCGCGGAACGCTTCTACGATGCTTTTTGCTCCTTGCTCTCCTTGTACTACTGCCGGTATCAACAATACCGTGCCTCGATTATAGCGACGTGCTATCGTCTGGAGCATATCTCTGACGGCAGCGCCTGTGGGAGAGGTAATAAGCACTATTTTATTGGGTAGGCTCGGGATCGCCTTTTTTCTGGCAGGATCAAATAAACCTTCCGCCTCTAACTTGGCCTTGAGCTTTAAAAATCTTTGGTGCAAATCACCCAGCCCTGCTTTGCGTACCGCTTGGACCATCAGTTGATAGTTGCCCCGCGGAGGATAGACTGACATATTGCCAGTAACGATCATTTTGTCTCCGACAGACATCCGGACCGCCTTCTGGGCATACATCCGAAACATCACACAGCTAATCTGCGCAGCATTGTCTTTGAGACTAAAGTAGACATGGCCAGAACCGTGATAGGTAAGATTAGAAACTTCTCCCTGTACTTGCACCGATTGCAAATTAGGGTCGCGTTCTAAACGATTTTTGATGTAAACGGTAAGTTCTCCTACAGAATAAACAGGGGCTTGCTCCATAAATGGACTAGTGGGTAACAATCATCTTACGGGAGGTGAGTTTTTTGCCATCTACAACGAGATAGACAAAATAAATCCCAGATTTTAGCTCCCGGGTAGGAATTTCGACCTCGCCAAAGGATTGATCTAAGGAGACCACTTTGACTTGCTGACCAATCAGGCTATAAATTCGCAACTCGCCATTGAAATGAGCGCTCGGCAGCTCATATTTGACATAAGCTTGTTGAGAAGAAGGATTTGGATAAGGAGCTTCCAAAACCCCAGTCTGCCCTTGCCCATCGACACTAACAAACCAAGAATCGCCATTGCCTCCACTACCAGCCATGAGTGGCGAGATACTGAAGCTTAACAAGGCAATAAGAAAAATAGTAAAGCGTTTTTTCATGGTTCTAATGTCTATAGAATGGCAGATTTACTGACCTTCATATCTAAGCAAACAAATATAGTGCCGACTCGCCTGATTGGCAAATTTGTCAGGCCAAGTAGGAAAAATGGCCTACTGTTTGTATAAGTTTGAAAGAATTGTTGAATCTTTCCGTTACTATTGCAGCGAATTTGCTTCTTAACTTATACAAAAGAGACACATGAATAAAATACTATTAGGAATCCTAGCCGGTCTGCTGATGTTGAATGTCAACCTGCAAGCCCAAGACAATAAGACGATTCCTGCCAGCGAGGTAGAGAACTTAGAAGGGCAAAAAGTCAATACGGCTGATTTCGCCAATGATGGCAAGCCTATAGTCATCAGCTTTTGGGCGACTTGGTGCAAGCCTTGTATCAAAGAATTGAAAACAATTCACGATATGTACCCAGATTGGCAAGACGAAACTGGCGTGAAGGTGATCGCGATCTCTATTGATGATGCCCGTAACGCAGGTCAGGTTCCAACTTTGGTCAATGCATTTGGCTGGGACTATGAAGTATTCTTAGACAAGAATAGTGATTTTAAACGCGCCATGAACGTGGTCAATATTCCGCACACCTTCCTAGTTGATGGTGATGGTAATATCGTTTATCAGCATACCTCTTATGCTCCCGGCGATGAAGAGGAGCTTTATGACAAAATACTCGAACTAGTCGAAGAGGCTGGTGAATAAAACGAATAAGCGCAGATTTTTTCGTTATAAAGAGGGCCGTCTGTCATTGGCAGGCGGTCTTTTGTTTGTATTATTCTGCCAATTTGGACCGGTAAAAATTGCCAAGTGAAAACTTTTTCGCAATTACGACAGAAAGCATATTTTTTCAGACAAATGGTAATTTGTTCCCTCCGAACAACATAAATCAAGCCGTATCCACTCACACAAATCCCCCTTAATCAACTGATAGACACAACATTAGGGATTTTTTTACATTATATTAGTAATCAGAATCAATAATTAAGAGGTATATGAATTCAGCAAAATTTGGCTTTCTACTGCTGTTGTGCCTTTGCACCTTGAGTGTATTTGGGCAGAAACGCGTTACGGTAAGTATCACACAAGAAACTGACCGAGGCACTATCACCATCGACACGACTTTCGAAGCAGATGGCGAAGTTGACCTTGATCAAGTACTTGATCAACTTGAAGTTTCCACCGATGCGCTGGAAGAGCGAATCGTTGTGCGAAGCAATCAAGGGCCTTCTCGTACAGTAGTAGTAACCCAAGACGGGGCAGCTCGCCCTCGTAGCCAAGGCGGCAAAGTATTAATTGGAGTATATCTAGACAATAACTCCGGCTGCAGTGAAGGCATTCGTGTTTCTAAAGTAACCGACGGAGGTGCCGCTCAGCGCGCAGGCATGCGCAATGGCGATATTATCCTACGCCTCGGCGAATTTAAAACCAATAGCGAGCACGATGTCGTCAACGCCAAAAAGCATTTCTCAGTTGATGAGCCTGTAGCGATCGTCTACAAAAGAGGTAATCAAATCATCAAATCTGTCCTTTACTTCAATGAAGGCGGGGGATCTTACAATTATAATTATAGCTATAACAATGGGTCAAACCATGATGACCATGACTATGATTATAACTACGATCACGACGATGATAATGATAATGACAACGACAACAACTGGGATTGGGATCGTGATGAAAACAATTCTTGGGAAGCAGATGATGACGCTGGAAGCAGAGCTTTCCTAGGGGTTTACTCTGAAGATGTTGACGAAGATTTGGCTGACGAACTGGGCCTACCAGATGTTTATGGAGTCTATATCGATGGTATCGTAGACAATAGCGCTGCCGAAGCCGCTGGCTTGCAAGAAGGCGACGTGATCGTTGGTTTTGACAATGATGACATCCCTACCGCTGAAGCATTGAGAGCTTATCTTGGTTCTCTAGAGCCCGGATCTCGTATCCGCGTCGGATATTATCGCGATGGCCGCCTCCAACGTACGACTGCAACCCTCGGTCGCACTCAGTCTACCGACAATAGCTGGCAACCACAAGGTCGCAAAGTAACTGAAAACAAAGCTTATCTAGGTGTTTATCTAGAAGATGCTCGCGATGGCGTACGCATCAGCAAGATTGTTGACAATGCAGCAGCTGACGAAGCAGGTCTCCGCAGAGGAGACGTAATCGTAGGCATGGCTGGTGAAGAGATTGATGACTACGAAGACCTTAAAAGCGTCATGAAGCGTCTCAATCCGGGTCAAAGCATTCGCCTTACCTTCCTCCGTAATGGAGAAAGAGAACGTGCGAGAGTGATCTTAGGAGCCAAAAAGGTTGAGCGCTGGGAAAAGCCTTAATCTAGCTTCATAAAGAAATAGCCAAAAGGAGAGCTTGATGATTCAGGCTCTCCTTTTGGCTTTCTTGTTTTGGGGTTTTACCTCCCGATAGCTATCGCATAGGCGTCAATCTAAGTTTTTTTAG
>JBCAWW010000615.1:0-4078 GCA_038534415.1 Bacteroidota bacterium
CATTTATAAACTCCTTGGTCATAGATAATTTGGTGTCCAAGGAGTTTATAAATGGGTAAATGGGGAAGAAGGATTCCCGGTTATTTATGTAAGCAGGGTAGGGGCTAAAGCCTATGCAAAATGGTTGAGCGATACGCTAAACCAACACTTTGAAATTCCAACAGAAGCTGAATGGGAGTATGTCGCTACCGAAAATGTAAAGAATGAAACTTTTGATTTTTCTGGAAGCAATGATCCAAGACTTGTGGCCTGGTTCGAATGGAATTCCGAAAGCGTTTTACATCCTGTTGGTATGCTAAGCCCCAATGATTTTGGAATATATGATATGAGTGGCAATGTTTGGGAGTGGACTTATGATTGGTACGATGATTCATATTACAAATACCTGGCATCTCAGAGCCGAATAAGCCTTAATCCCTATGGCCCTCCAGGCGGGGAGTTCGTAACTAGGAGAGGAGGCTCCTACTTGAATAAAGACACCATAAGAGTATGGAAACGTGAGATCTATTATGGCACCCACTACGACAATATTATAGGCTTTAGGGTCGTCCGGATAATCGATGAGGAAAGTAGGCCATCCAATTAATATGGCATCACAATAACAAAAACAAAACCTGCGCAATCACAATTTTGGCAATCAAGGCAATGGGAAACATCAGCGCAAAGCCTACACTAGGCAGCTGATTGCCCGTTCGCGTAAGCGCAAAATCTAAGATCGCTGGCTGATTGGCCATCATACCGCTGAGTATGCTAAAGGGAATTTTGAAAAAGCGATAGCCTACCCAAAACATTAACAAGGCAGTGCCTAGGCTGATAATCGTTCCGCCAAGGAAAACATATAAGGCACTCGCGTCATTAAGCGTGGAGAAAAAGGTATGACCGGAGCGAACGCCAATAGTTGCTAATAAAAAAATCAAACCGATCTGGCGAAGCGTAAGGTTTGCACTATATGGCAAAGTCCATACAATACTGCCCGTTCGCCGCAGGTTGCCCAATACCAAAGCCATAATCAAAGGCCCGCCCGCAAAGCCCAATCTAAAGCGTATATCTTCTGTCAGTTCGAAGGTGATCATCCCCAACAAAAGACCTAAGGCCATGCCCAGACCAAAAGAAAAAAGATTGATTTGACTTAGGCTGTGGTAAGAATCGCCAAATAGCTTTTTGAGACCGGGTAAATCTCGCTTGCGAGCCACAAATCGTATCTGATCGCCTAGTTCTAGTACCGTATCTCCGGTAGCAAGTAGATCATTATCGCCTCGGCGAACGCGGGAAATAATGGCTGAAAACTGCTCTTCAAGATTTAAAGCTGAGATCTGCTTGCCTGCCACATCTGAATTAGAAATAAATACCCGTAAATGCTGGTATTCATTCTCTTCAAAATGCTGGCCTGCTTCGGTGCTCTCGCCAAGCAATCCTGCCAATAATTCCAAATCCTCCGCTACTCCCGCAACGCGGATGATGTCGCCCTCACAAAAACTGGTATCCCAATTAGAAAGGAGTACCTCATGATTGCGCATTAGACGACCAAAGACTACTTGCCACTTGTATTTGCGCCTAAGGTCTCGAATGGGAATATTACAAAAGTCCTTTTGAGTGACCTTTATCGCTCTGTTTTCAATCACTTGGTCTAGCGGATATTCTTTTCGTAAATCCTTGGCTTCCTGGCGAAAATTAATCTTCCACATCTTTTGAAAAACGACCATCGCGATGATGGCCCCCAATGCTCCCATGGGGTAGGAGAGGGAATAACCGATTACGGCTTGATCTAAGCCACTTTGTATGCCACGTTGACTCAATATGTCTAATACACCGGCCAAAGCTGCTGTACTGGTTGTACTGCCGGCATATATACCAGCAGTGCTAGCAGAACTAAAACCAAACAAAAAATGAATCCCAAGAGCTGAAAAAGCGCCAAATAATAGCATGAAGGCCAAAAAACTGAGCTGCTTACGGCCCTTTTTGCGAAAGCTGGCAAAAAAACCGGGGCCATTGCTTAGACCAATGCTGTAGACAAACATTGCTAGGCCTAAGGTCAAGACAAATTCAGGGATTTGTAATGATGGATCTAAACCGCCAAAACCAAGCCCAATAAACAAAACCGCCGCTACACCCAATTTGCTCCCTCTAATAGGAATATTGCCCACTAAATAGCCCAAGGCGGCTACGACAAAGAGTAGTAAGAGGGGATTTTCACTAAGGATTTCGGTCATTTGAATATTCTTGCCGCAAAGCTAAGAAAATTCTTAAGGGGTAGGGGGAGAAAGACTCTCAAGATCTTGCTCCAAGGTGTGTAAAGAACCACCCGTCGCTTTGGCAATTTTGATATAATCTGGATGGACCGCGCCCTTAACATCACAAAGAATAATATGAACGGGTCGATCGATTTTTTCTAGAAGTTCAATGTCTCTGACAGAGCTTTTATTATCTGCGATCAAAATGATCTCATCAAAATTGTCTAAGTATTGGAGGCCCGTAAGGACCGCTTCAAGGTCGTTTTCTGGGGCATCGCCTCCATTGCCCTTTTTCATGACAAACTCCATTGTCTCGACGATCTCTTCTATTTCATCGGTCCGAGCGCGGTAGACACCTCCAGTCCGTCCCGCTTTTTTCTGGGAGTTACGTTTATTGTTACCATCATTAAAGAAGACAAAGTGTTGCACCCTATCTTCTCTGTAAGTCATATTCAATTTGTGCCAAAGCACCAATTGAGCCCCATATTGGTACATGCTTCCCGTCCAATCCATAATGACTAGCATATTGTTCCAGTCTGGATTACGTTCAAGAATCTTGACGACGGTAGAGTCTCGGGTGATAGCTTCACCACGGATTAGCTCTCTCAACTGCGCTGGACTTTTAACTTCGTCTATCACTTTTAACACCTTAGGGCGGTATTTGATGACAAAGCCATGAAAATAGTCTTTGGCTTGCTCCTCAGTCTCACACTGAGTCTGCAAAAACATATTCCAACGAATATTTCTGTTCTTAAGGGTCGGATCAATTTCAAACAGCGCTCTCAAGCGGTCATTGAGCAGGCTCCAATAATTGGTGCGCCAAGCTTTGATATCTTGGGGATACTTAGTGAAGACTAAGTCAATTTCGTAAGCTTCGTGTTCATTGGCGAGTGTCTTCCATTCATCGGTATTGCTTACCTCAAATTTTGCATAGGCCATGCGTAAGGCAACTTGAGGGGTATAATCGGCAAATGTATAGAATGGGATTTCTTGTTCGATAAAATTAATATCGAAAGCACAGCGATCATCCGCTTGTAGTCCTTGTCCCCAAAACGAGAACAAAAAGATTAATATGCCGACCGGATATTTCATGATGCGGTGATTGGGCTTATCCATTCTGCAGCAGTCGCAATTGAGTGAACCATCTGATCCGCAGGTTGTAAGGCGTTTTTGGGCGAAACAAAGCCTTCCAACATACTAAAAGAAAGATACGCAAATATCGTGCTACATTCAACCATAGGTGTGCTCCCTGTTCACAAAAAAAGGATGGATTTCGTCCATTTTCTTACTACATCCTTCCATATTCTTTAACGTAAAAAAGAGAGCTTTCGTTTAAATTTTGACCCTAAGGGTATTTTTAATTACCCTTAAATATCTCCCAGACTAGGTCTCACCACGATATCTTCCACTACCGTTCTATCGCTGAGGTGAAAGCTACTCCAAACAAGCGCTGCAATATCTTCTGCAGGGATAAATCTCGCTTCATCTATTTCTGCCCAGTCCCAGCTTGAAGTTTTTACTGCTCCCGGAAATATCGTAATCACTCGGATACCTTCTTTGGCTAATTCTGCTCTAAAATTACGCGCCAAACCCATCATTGCATATTTGGTAAATCCATATAGCCCGCCGTCTTCATAGGCCTTCAAACTCGCCACACTCGCCATCATCACGATGGTACCCTGCTTTTTCTCTTTCATGGGCTTGACCAATTCCCGCGTGAAATAAAAAGCACTATCCACATTGGTGCGTAACAATTGTTCATAGGCGACATTTTCGGCCAAATGCAGATGACCTTGCAGATATTGTCCCCCATTATTCACGACTAAGTCCAATGCGCCA
Source organism: Bacteroidota bacterium (assembly GCA_038534415.1). Lineage (GTDB taxonomy): Bacteria > Bacteroidota > Bacteroidia > J057 > J057 > JBCAWW01. Next base: position 4,071 of record JBCAWW010000615.1, read on the forward strand.
AATTTTTT
>JBCAWW010000616.1:0-4071 GCA_038534415.1 Bacteroidota bacterium
TTTTGCGCGGTCAAAAATGAGCGTTCTGCGAAGCAAAAACCCTTAAGTTGAGACTATACGGGAGACAAAAAGAAGATACTTTGGCTGCTTACAGTTGGCTTTTACTGGGTTTTTTACGGCTTCGCCGAACGATTATCATCAGCAAAGGCAGTAGCAACAACAATGCCCACCAAGCCTTGTGCTTTTTGTCAGGGATCTCCACCGGAGCCGGGTCGCCCATGACGATAAAAGAAGCCCAATAAACCGGATCGCCTAAGCCGCCTTCGAGGATATCAATTTTGGCTTTTTGTAGGGCCAGGTCTTTGCTGTCGCCATCCTTGAGATATTGATAAAAGCGCGGCATCATCTTGCGGGTGCTGCGATCGTCGACCGACCACAAGGAAGCTACCACGCTATTGGCACCCGCTAAGGCAAAACTTCTCGCCAAACTCGCCAGCCCTTCCCCATGATGATATTTGCCGATACCCGTCTGACAAGCCGCCAGTACCACCATTTCTGCGCCAATACGATGATGCAGCAATTCGTTCATATAGAGTGCGGTGAGGTCTTGATAGCTTTCTTCGCAAATTTCTATTACGCTGCCCTCCTCCCGCAATACCAAAAAGGTCTTGTTGGGATCTTGGTCATCTGCCATGGCGTGAGTGGCGATATGGACAAAGGCGTATTGCTCTAGTTGGGCCAATAATTGTTCGCGTGTTGCTTGCTTCCCAATCAAGGTGATGATATCAGAAAGCTCCGCCAAACTATCTATTTCGGCTAGGTTTTGGATCGGATCGAGACAAGCCCGAGTCGGATTGTAATCTGGGGCTTGGGCCATCGCTAGCAGCTCTGCCGAATAAGGGAAATCTGGCGCTACCGCTAAAATATTGGGATTGAGAGCCGTGCTTTGGCTGCCTTTCATCTCGGACCAGAGCGTCGCCGAAAAAGCATAACTCAAAGGGAACTTTCTGAGCAGATAAGCCTTCTCGTAGCTTTTTTGCTTAGGACCCGCTTGTTGCATGAGCAGCGCCTCAAAAGGCAGCAAGGCCATGGCCTGATCGGGTACAATCATCAAGTGCTCAATCCCCGCCCAATGATCTTCGATAGGAGCCAACAACTTTTGATAAAGCGCCCAAGATTGCTGATCCAAATCCAGGGCTCCTAGCTCAAGGGCTTCTCTAAATTTTAGGATCTGTTGGTTGAGAGAGGCGTCTATCTCTAGCTTTTGCCAAATGAGCCTATCAGCGCGAATCAAAAAAACAGATGACTGAGTTTCGCCTATGCTGTAGCTAAGCATGGCCTTTTTGGGGCTCAATTGGCTTTGTATCTCCGGCAGAGAACGCGTCCTCAAATCATTTTTGGCGGCTTGATAGTCCGGATAGTTTTGTTCCCAATCATTTTCTAGTCTGATGATGGCTTGTTTGAGGGCAAAGCGTTGGTTTTCTAGTTCCTTGCTGTTTTTGTCCGCTTGCGGAACGATTAGCTCCCGCTCTATGCTCGCCAACTGTGTTTGTAAGCTATCCCAGGCTGAGCGTTCCCCGGAGGGTATCGCCTGAAAATCTCGCAAATCGAGCTCCCGCATCAACTCCAGCATCATAGAGGCTTTGGTCCGTTCGGAAAGTTCAAAACCGATGTGCAAGTATTTGGGGTCTTGAGTCTTTTGCCAAAGCTGCCAAGCCTCCTCGATCGCGGGTTCTGCCAAGGCCCTTGTCTCATTGACCAATTGGTATTTGGAGGTATGCTCCTGATAGTTGGCGCGTAGGCTAGCCTGCGATTGCAAGGCCCATTGCCAGTGTTGGAGGGCGAGTTGGCGGTATTTGCTAGCATCGGTGGAGGTCTCTGCCAGCGTACGAAACACGCAGGCTTTCCCCGCGAGGGCATCCATGATGACATTTTCGGGTGGGAATTGAGCAGGCATAGTAAAGCTCAGCAAGTCGATTTGATCAATGTCGTCCAATACTTGGGCGAGGGCAGCTTGATAACTTTTAAGGGCTGATTCAGGCTGGTTTTGCTGTTCAAAGTACTGCGCTTGGGCAAGATAGATTTTGCCAAGTTCGCGGGTGCTGTCGATCAATTGATGCCCTTGGGCGATGGCATGGGCAAAACTTTTTTTTGCACTTTGCTGTTGGCCGCTCAGCGTATAAACACTAGCTAAGTTGCCTTCTATTTCGGGGACAAAAAACTGGTAATAAGGACTAGCTACAAATAGCTTTTTCGCCTTAGTATAATGCTTGATAGCCCCTGGATAATCCTCTTGATCGAGGGCGAGTTCGGCGAAGCCGCTCCAAATAAAAGCTTCTAGATGGCTTTGATCACTCACCGAGTCTAATGCTTGCTGATAATATTTTTGAGCTTGTGGATAATCTAGTAGATAGCGATGAGCCAAACCCAAATTGGTGAGGGCTGCCACTTTCGTTTGGGGGCTTTTGGCATGCGCAAGCGCAACGCTAAAGCTATTGGCGGCTTGCTGATAGTCCCCCCATCTAAGAAAAATTTGGCCCTTGTCCCTAAAGATATTACCTCTAAACTTTTGATTTTTAGGCGCCAGACTCGGGTAGATGGCGTCCGCTCTATCGTAGGTGAGCATGGCGAGCTTATAATCCCCCTTGAGATAGTAAGCATTGCCTAAATATCGATTAGCCGTATAGGCTACACTAGCTTCGAGATCACAGGCCAATACCTGCTTAAAAGATTGAATAGCGGCTTCATAATCACCAGCCTTACGAAACTCCCGACCTTGGCTGATCCATTCTTCTAGCTGTGAGCTAGCGCAATTGGATTTGACAGCGGTAGTTTGAATCCCCGACTGAGCGTTCCCCGAATAAGGGGAAAAACAAAGCAGGAACCCAAGCAAAAGCAAATAGGGTCTCATCATGATGGCGCTTATAGGTTGGGGGATTGTCGAGCCGTAAGGTAAATCAAGATTGCGGTGATTATAAGCAATAAGATGAGCCCCCAATTAAGGCCAGAAGGCGGGGGAGTCTTTTGACAAAAGGTGCGAGTCTGAATAGGCCCGCAGCTAAGACCGCCTGAGGGAAGTGCTTTGCACTCCTGAAAAACAACTTTTGCCTTGCTAAAATTTTCGCTGGCGAAGTAAAAGTTACCTTCTTCATCGCTAAGCAAATAAGCAGGAGCCTCATTGATGCGTATTACTTTGCTGCTATCTGTACTGAGACTAAATTTTTCGTTGGTATCGACCTCCTGCTCGCAGACATTCCGGCAGCTCAGGACTTGCTCTACTACAGTACGCGAGGCACCGGTAGTATCCGTTTCATAAAAGAAAATTTCGGCCTCGTTTGGGATACAAGTATTGGGTGCTAAGCCCGCTTTGGTCTTGACGCTAAAGTTGAGATAGGCATACTCTTTTGCCAAAGCTTGCTCCCCCTTGCTGGGTTGAAGGCCGCCTGGAGGAAGCATGGCCGGAGTGATAATCCACTTAAAGACATTATTGTCTGTGGGTTCTCCTGTAATCTCGCTTGGCGTAGACGGCACAACCCCCATAGTCGAAAAATAAATATCCGTTATCGTGCTGAAATCGAGGCGTTTGTCGAGAATATCCTTGATCATGATCCATTCGACAGCGGTACTTCCATCGTTGAAAAACCGTATTTCATACTTGATTTCGATTGGGCCCGACTCGCTAAAAAAGAGAGGATCAGCCTGCTTGGCATTGGGGTCATGGCTGGCGCGTACCAACTCTTTGATTCTTGCGTATTCGTCATTGAAGGTTACTTTGCCGTCGCAGGCATCATCGCTGGTATACCGTCGCTTGACTTCAAAGATATATTCTTTGCCTGCTACATCGACCTCTTTTACATCAAAAAAGAGATACAACATTTTGTCCCGAATATCATCCTCAGTTCCTAGCTCAAAACCGTAGGTGAGGAGGCCGTTACCAGCATTGATTACATTTAGATTGGAGGCCTTAAACTCAAAGATATCGCTATCATAATTGATGGTAATGAGGCTGTCAAAAGTTTGTCCCGAACTAAGCTGGCAGATATCAAAACCATATTGGATCGCCAATACAAACTTATCGGCTGGGTACAGCGAATCCGACATGCCGTCCCATCCGATAAGTTTGTATTGGCG
>JBCAWW010000617.1:0-4064 GCA_038534415.1 Bacteroidota bacterium
GTTGGCTATCAGAAAGCGGTGGCATAATCGAGGAGAATGTCAAAATCCAGATCTGGAAAAAACACTTTAACTGTATCCGTATCTGCCCTCATGACGATGCCAAGCTCAGCTCTTTGAAAGACATTCTCCTCGATTATGCCACCGCTTTCTGATAGCCAACCCAGACTCATTAGCCCACCTATTACTATTACCAATCCCACCATTAGGAAGCGAATAGGATTTGCAGGACCTAAGCGTTCCGCAAAGCGGCTATCATGATTATCGCTCTTCGCGGAACGCTCGTCTCGTGAGCTGTAAAGCAATATTTGGATGAGGGTGAACATTAGTCGATCAGTTTAAAGTTGAAAGGAATATTGACCCAGTACTTGATCGGCTTATCTCCTTCTAAAGCAGGGGTAAAGCGCAGTAGAGGAAGATGTCTTTCTATTTCCCGAACGAGAATCGGATGCCCAGTGACTACTTGATGCCGCTTGTAGTGCCCGTCTTTGCCTATTAGAACACGAAATACTATCGGTCCAGACAGGCCCGCATCTCTAGCAATTTGTGGGATTTCGACCAGTTTTATGATCTCCGATAGATTTAAAGGCTTTGGCTCATCAGGGCCAATGACAAAAGAGCCTATATCTGGCATCTCCTCTTGAATTATATCTGGAATATCGGCTTCGGTCTCTGATATTTCTGGGATAAGCCAATCTAAAGGCGGTGCTAGTTCTGATATTTCAATAGGGTGGGACGAGATTTCCACGGCTCCTGCATGAAGGAAGGCTTCTGGTCTTGACTCAGGCTCAATTTTAGATACCGGCATTTGCCCCAATCCATATATCGAACGTGCTGCCAATACCTCATCCAAAGGGGCGGGCACAGGCATTTGCCAAGAAACATGATGATGGCTCGGTGGCGGACACGGGGGTGGTGGCGGTAAAACGGCTTTTTCAAAGCCTTTGCACAATTGCACCATCCTCACTTGATAATCGTCCTCAGCATCAGCAAAACTAATTTGAGTGGATATCCAGCCGAGACTAATTAGGCCCCCCACTACCATACTCAATGCGGTCAGCAAATACCAGCCTTCGTTCCGCCTGAGTTCATAAGCGCCATAGGCTTTATTGCGATGGGCAAATACCTCCTCTTCCACTCCGCCTTCTCGCCAAAGCTCACTTAAGGGTCTCCAGCCCTGCCGTAGCATTTGTAATATTAGTAGCATCATGACTTTGCTTTGTCATAAGATGCAAGTACTGGGTAGATTCCATAAAAAAAGCACCGATGCCTAAACATCGGTGCCATAACATCTATTTATCAGGACTACAGCTCAAAAACAAAGCGGACTTCGACCCAATATGGGACCGGCTTACCGTTCCGCAAAGCGGGCAAAAAACTCAATTTAGCGGCTTGTTGGTTGACAGCTTGCGCTAGCTCGGGATAGAGGTGTTGAGGCTGGCGATGCCGAACGTAATCTCCTTTTTCGTCTACCAACACACGTAGTTTGACGCGAGCAGTAGTATTGAGTCCCCTTAGCTGATAAGGGATATTGATACGACGACGTACCTGATGCAGATTGATGGGTACAGGCTCTACATCTACTATCTTTTGTACCGGATAACTTTTGGTAGCGCTATTGGTCGATAGTTGAGGTAAGTTTTCTGTCTGCCAAACTTCAGGCGACCATTGGATATTGGCTGCGGCAACCTGAGATTCGTTGAATTGTGACCATGCCTGGGACCATTGTGGGAGGTGTACTACCACGAAATAATTGACCGCGAGCATGGCCAAAATTGCCCAGAAATGCCATAACAATTGGGGGGTAATCCTTTGATGAGAGGGTCTTGACTGATTGATTTGCTGCATTTTACGGGCAGCAGCGTCAACACCTCCATGAAAAAGTTCAAGTACAAGTTTAGAAAAGTCCGATAGCCGCATATTCCACGTTCAATTTTTCTGATTCGAAAACGATTTTCGAGAGTGGTTTTAATTGCGACAGTACGCCGTGCTGGGGATAGTACGATATTCCGATTTTTCATACTTTATTGAAAACTTCTCTCTTTCAAAAGCTTACACCTATCCACAGCATGTTAGTATCAAGATGCATTCAATGTTTGTGTAGCTGTTATATTTGTGTTCGCTCTAAAACGAATACAGCCTCTATGCTTAAATCAATTTGCACCCTTCTCTGCCTCAGCCTAGCGTTCACCGCAGGTGCACAAAGTCTCCCACAGCTCCAAAATGCAGTCAATACGCTTGATAAAGACCCAGAATTGCGCTCGGGTACTTGGAGTATTAGCGTCATAGATATGAGCAGTGGCAAATATCTTTTGTCCCACAATGGTGATAAAAGCTTGGCGACAGCTTCGACCATGAAAGCGGTCACAACAGCAAGTTCGATGGCGATCTTGGGGACTGATTTTCGTTTTCAGACGCTCTTACAGCACGATGGCACAATTGAAAATGGGCGCTTAAAGGGAAATCTTTACATCAAAGGCGAAGGAGATCCGAGTCTAGGGAGCCATCGTTTTGATGCGAAATACAAACTTGCCCAACTCATGATCACTTGGGCTGAGCAAATCAAACTCGCGGGCATTAGCAGCATCGAAGGGAGTGTCATCGCGGACGCTAGTTTTTTGGGTAGTCAGATGGTCCCTGACAATTGGACCTGGGACGATATCAGTAACTACTATGGTGCTGGTCCTTGTGGCTTGAATATCCACGAAAACTTCTATCGCTTAGATTTCAAATCTCGCACTACGGGTTCACGCACCGAAATTTTGCGCACCGATCCTGCCATGCCCAATATGATTTTTCATAATGAGGTGATCGCTCGCGGCTCCAGCGACAATGCTTATATCTACGGCGCACCTTATACTTATGAGACCTATTTAAGAGGGAGCATTCCCCCCAATCGCGCCGTTTTTTCGATCAAGGGTGCGATCCCAGATCCGGCTTGGTATTGTGCTTATCGCCTCTCCGAGGAACTCAAAAAATGCGGCGTCAAAGTCTCAGAGGCTCCCATTAGTGTCAGACAACTCCAAAATTTAGGGCTCTACAAAAAGAGCTCTCGCAAACTGCTTTATACGCATGAGTCGCCGCCGCTGCGAGACATCGTCAAGCAAACCAATATGGAGAGTATCAATCTCTACGCAGAAGCCTTATTACTCAGAGCGGCAAAGGAGCACCAAAGAGCTGGTAGTACTGCTCAAGCGGCTTCTTGGATGGAAGCTTACTGGCGTGAACAAGGTGTCAGTACCAAGGGGATGAGTATTATGGATGGAAGTGGACTCTCTCCGAGCAACGGTATGTCTACCCGCCAAATGGCAAAAATTCTCTACTTCGCTTCTCGGAAACCCTATGGCATCGCACTGGAGTCCTCCTTACCACTGGCCGGTCGTAGTGGCTCTCTCAAATCTATGCTCAAAGGCACAGCCGCAGAAGGAAAATTGCGTGCCAAAAGTGGGTATATCTCTGGGGCTCGTGGCTATACGGGTTATGTAACTACCAGCAATGGCAAAAAACTCGCTTTCTCTATGCTAGCCAATCGCTACAGTTGTAGTGCAGGTGCCATGCGACGCAAGTTTGAAACCCTCATGGCCAAGATTGCGGAAGGACGTTAAGATTGCCAAATAGATAGCGGATATCGCATATTTATCGCTTTGGTGCTATTTTGTAAGTGAAAAGGCTTGTATATGCTTCGTAACTACATCCTGATTGCCTGGAGAAACCTTCTCCGCAATCGTCGATACTCCCTGCTCAACTTGCTGGGTCTGTCCACTGGACTGGCTTGCTTTATGTTGATCAGTTTGTATCTGATCGATGAGATGAGTTATGATCGCTTTCACAGCAAATCAGACCGCATCTATCGCTTGATAGAGAAGATTGACCTTGATGGACAAGGCGAAATATCTTCTAGCAATCCTTTTCCAGTTGGGCCGACCATCGTCAACGAACATCCTCAGTATGTAGAGCAGGTGGTACGCTTTTTTGACATGCAGCTCGAAAAGCATACGCTCGCTCATGAAGAGAAGAAAAAGCTGGTCGAAGAGGTGTTTTTTGTCGACATCAAATACATTGGGGTC
>JBCAWW010000618.1:0-4060 GCA_038534415.1 Bacteroidota bacterium
ACCTATTGGATTATCAAAAAATGTGTGTAAATTGCGCTCCCGTTCGAGTAAGGCAAGGCCTTTTCAAAGCTGAAAATAAGCTAAGCTGTCGAACAGGAAGGACGCAAAGTCCGCTTCATGGCAATGCCAAAAGATCAATTGAGATCAGGTATCCCGGAAGACTGAAAAACAAATAGTATTTATGTTTGAAACAGATAGCTCTGTTTTTAGGCATCTTGCGGCTTCTCTGCCCTTCTATTTGTTTCCAATCCTCCTACATACCACAAAGTTTTGAAGCACTTTGCAATAGCAAGCTAAAGGCCTGTGTCCATTTATAATTGGAATTTGGCTGAAGGCTGTTTGGGATAGGCCCAATTAATGTCTACCTTTGCAGCCGCTTTAAACAAATCGTTTATATGCCCACGATTCAACAATTAGTAAGAAAAGGCAGAACTGCCAAAGCCGAAAAGAGCAAATCACCTGCTCTGGACAATTGTCCTCAAAGACGTGGAGTATGCCTCCGGGTTTACACCACTACTCCTAAGAAGCCTAACTCTGCTTTGCGGAAAGTGGCTCGTGTTCGTCTTACCAACCAAAAAGAGGTAAATGCCTATATCGGTGGTGAAGGACACAATCTTCAGGAGCACTCTATTGTACTGGTACGCGGTGGCCGGGTAAAAGACTTACCGGGTGTGCGTTATCACGTTGTTCGCGGCGCTTTGGATACAGCCGGTGTAGAAGGCCGTAACCAAGGACGTTCAAAGTATGGTACCAGAAAACCAAAAAAGTAAGTTAAGCGATGAGAAAAACCAGAGCTAAAAATAGAATTCCGGTTCCAGATCCAAAGTTTGGCGACATTCAAGTTTCCAAGTTTGTGAACAATCTCATGGTTGATGGCAAGAAGAGTACTGCCTACGCTATCTTCTACGGTGCGATGGAAATCATCGAAGAAAAGACTGGAGAAAATGGCCTAGAAGTATTTCGTAAGGCGATCGACAATGCAATGCCTGGTGTAGAAGTTAAGAGCCGCCGTGTAGGGGGTGCTACTTTCCAGGTTCCAACCGAGGTAAAGCCTAAGCGTCGCGAGGGTCTTGGTATCCGCTGGCTAATCAACTATGCGAAGTCTCGTAACGGTAAGTCTATGCGTGAAAAGTTAGCTGCTGAGTTTATCGCCGCTTCGCGAAACGAGGGCCAAGCAGTCAAGAAAAGAGATGATACGCACCGTATGGCTGAAGCCAACAAAGCATTCTCTCACTTCCGTTTCTAAATTGAATTTAGTTTTTATACGTCTGATATCACTTCAGTAGTAATAGTCCTATAAAAATGAAAAAGATACCATTAAAAGATACTCGTAATATCGGCATCATGGCTCACATTGATGCTGGTAAAACTACCACTACGGAGCGTATCCTTTTCTATACCGGTATTAACCACAAAATCGGTGAGGTACACGATGGTGCCGCTACCATGGACTGGATGGAACAGGAGCAAGAGCGTGGTATTACTATCACATCTGCTGCTACTACAACCGAATGGAACTACAAAGACAGATCTCATCGTATCAATATCATTGATACGCCTGGACACGTTGACTTTACCGTAGAGGTAGAGCGCTCATTGCGTGTACTAGATGGTGCTGTTGCAGTATTTTGTTCTGTTGGTGGTGTAGAACCCCAAAGTGAAACTGTATGGCGTCAAGCTGACAAGTATGGTGTACCACGTATCGGATTCGTCAACAAGATGGACCGTTCTGGTGCCGACTTCTTTGAGGTTGTACGTCAAGTAAAAGATATGTTAGGTGCTAATCCAGTGCCTATTCAAGTGCCTATCGGTGCAGAAGTTGATTTCAAAGGAGTTGTTGACCTCTTGGACAACAAAGCTATCGTTTGGAATGAGCATGACTTCGGTATGACTTACGAGGAAATCGAAATTCCTGCTGAGTTAGCTGACACCGTTGAAGAGTGGCGTACGCACATGATTGAAGCTGTCGCAGAATATGACGAAGCTTTGATGGAAAAATACTTCGAAGATCCTGATTCGATCACACGTGCTGAAATCATCGAAGTATTGCGTAAAGCAACCTTAGACATGGCGATCACACCTATGATGTGTGGTTCGGCATTCAAAAACAAAGGTGTACAAGCTGTGCTAAATGCAGTTTGTTCTCTTCTACCATCTCCTTTAGATGTCGCTGATATCGAAGGATTTAATCCAGATACTGAAGAAACTGAAACTCGTCGTGCTGATGTAAGTCAACCGTTTACTGCACTGGCTTTCAAAATCATGACTGACCCTCACGTAGGTCGCTTGGCTTTCTTCCGTGTTTATTCTGGAGCACTTGAAGGTGGTTCTTATGTGTATAACACTAGAACTCGTAACAAAGAACGTATCAGCCGTATCATGCAGATGCACGCTAACAAGCGTAGTCAGATTGATGTGGTTGAAGCTGGAGATATTGCAGCAGGTGTTGGATTCAAAGACATCAGAACAGGAGATACTCTTACTGCAGTAGGAAATCCTTTAGTCTTGGAATCAATGACCTTCCCAGATCCAGTTATCAAACTCGCTGTTGAGCCTAAGTCTCAGGGTGATCAAGATAAATTGGGAACAGGACTCGCCAAGTTGTCTGAAGAGGATCCAACCTTTAAGGCACATACTGACGAGGAAACGGGTCAAACCATTATTGCTGGTATGGGTGAGCTTCACCTAGAGATCATTGTTGATCGTCTGAGAAGAGAGTTCAACGTTGAAATTACTCAAGGTCAGCCTCAAGTATCTTATCGCGAAGCGATCTTGGGTTCTGCTACTCATCGTGAGCTATATAAAAAGCAAACAGGTGGTCGTGGTAAATTCGCTGATGTTCAGATCGAATTTGGGCCGACTACAGCTGAAGACGAAGAAAACTTCGTATTTGAAGATGCTATCAAGGGTGGTAATGTTCCTCGGGAATTCATTCCTTCTGTCGAAAAAGGTATCAAAGGTGCCCTCAACGACGGAGTGCTAGCTGGCTTCCCAGTAGAAGGAGTGAAAGCACGCTTGTTTGATGGTAGTTTCCACGCAGTTGACTCCGATCAGCTTTCATTCGAATTGGCAGGTCGTTTGGCTTTCCGTTCAGCAATGAAAAAGTGTAAACCAATCCTCAAAGAGCCTATCATGGCTGTAGAGGTAACCACACCTGAAGAATACATGGGTAGCATTGTTGGAGATTTGAATCGTCGTCGTGGTAAGATCTCAGACATGGGAGACCGCGGTAACTCTAAAGTTGTGAAGGCAGAAGTGCCATTGTCCGAAATGTTTGGTTACGTAACTGATTTGCGTACAATTTCTTCTGGACGTGCTGCTTCTACCATGCAGTTTTCTCACTACGAGCAGACTCCTTCAAGCATTCAGGAAGAAGTGATCTCAAAAATTAAGGGCCTGGCAAAGGCGTAGGGTATCCCTACGCCTTTTTTAAATAAGGAAAAATGACACAGAAAATCCGAATCAAGCTGAAATCGTACGACCACAATCTCGTCGATAAATCCGCGGAAAAGATCGTACGGACGGTGAAGTCCACCGGCGCCATCGTGAGTGGACCGATTCCGTTGCCAACCGAGCGTTCTGTGATTACGGTAAATCGTTCTCCGCACGTAAATAAAAAATCACGTGAGCAGTTCGAAATCAGTTCTTACAAGCGTCTGATCGACATCTTCAGCTCTAGCTCCAAAACAGTGGACGTGCTGATGAAATTGGAGTTACCCAGTGGGGTAGATGTAGAAATCAAAGTCTGACCATAGGTAGATAAATCACCTCAGACAGAATTGCATCTAGTTATTCTAAACGAAAAAAAGATGGCAGGAATCATAGGAAAAAAAGTAGGGATGACAAGTGTCTTCGATGAAAATCGTAAGAACATCGCTTGTACCCTAATATATGCCGAACCCAATGTAGTTACTCAGCTTAAGTCTGATGAGGTTCGGGATAACGGAAAAACCGACGGCTACAATGCCGTGCAGTTGGCCTTCGACGAAGCGAAGGAAAAGAACACGACCAAGCCCATGCAGGGCCACTTCAGCAAAGCGGGCGTTACTCCAAAACGTAG
>JBCAWW010000619.1:0-4059 GCA_038534415.1 Bacteroidota bacterium
TCCCAATGGGAGTGTAGAAGATATAGAGTTGATAGGCGGTCAGTTAGTGCTAGGAGGCAATTTTACCAATCTCAACGGACAGAGTCGCACTCCCATTGGGATCAGGATTCCAAGCACTTAGACTAAGATCCGATAGTTGTAACGAAAAAGCGCGACTACGATCCTGTCCATCATATATGACGAAATTTCCTCCAATCAAAAGATTCCCACCACTGATAATGAGTTCTTTAACTTGATTATTGGGTTTAGGATTCCAACTATTTAGGGTAGCAGTATTGATATCTAGCTTCGCTAAACGCTCAATCGTTTGACCACCGATCTGGGTGAAGTTACCGCCCAAGATGATAGTATCATTTTGGATGGCGAGCGCATTGACCAATCCATTTAAATCAGGATCCCAAGTCTCCACATTGCCCGTGCTGAGCTCGACCGAAGCGAGGCGACGTCTACTCTGTCCGCCTACTTGAGTGAAAGTCCCACCTAAGAATAAACGATTGCCTGTGATGGCAATATCATTGACGGCATTATTGACATTGGGGTGCCAAGTGCTGGCTAGGCCTGTATTGAGATCAATTTGGGCCAGACGATTACGGGCTTGCCCGCCGATATTGGTGAAAGTACCATGCACATATAGCGAAGCGCCATGAAGTAACAATCCATAGACTCTATTATTGGCGTCAGGATGCCATGCGTTGAGTAGCCCCGTGCTATTGCTAAAAGAGGCCAGACGATTGCGGGTCTGCCCATCAATCTGGGTAAACTCACCCCCGACTAGAAGATTGCCAGCGTTGATAAGCAGATCATTGACACGACCATTGAGTTGAGGATTCCAAGGCAACAGCAAGTTATTGCTGAGATCGAGTGCAGCGATACGAGAACGACTTTGACCATCGACATTGGTGAAGCTTCCCCCGACAAAGAGCGTATCATTGCTCAAGGCCAAGGCCAAAACGGTATTGTTGAAGGTATAGCCAAAATTTGGATCTAGGCTGAGGTTGGGAAGGATGTGGGCTAGCTTTCGCTGGTTTTGGCCATTGACATCATTAAAGGCACCGCCCACATACCAGCCACCATTGCCATCCTCAATGATGACTTCGACATTGCCTTCAAAATTGAGGAAGTCAAGATTGGGGCGTTCGGCGGAGCCGGAAAACAATGCCAAGCGACCGGTGAAATTACCAACCTCATTGTTAAAAGTACCGCCTACAAATATTTGACCCGCACTTTGGACCAGACTTCTTATGGAACCGCTAGCCGGACAGGGTACAGGCGTGCTCAAACCACTGCCTCGACTAAGACGGGCCAAACTTTGTTGCTGATCATTGCCTACGGAGGTAAAATCTCCTCCGATCCAGAGATAATTCCCTTCAATCAACAATCGATTGACATCATCATTGGCAGCTGGCGCCCAAGCCGTTAGGGTATTGGTGTTGACAGCAATCGCCGCTAAGTGATTGCGAATTTGCCCATCTATCTCCGTAAACTGTCCGGCGACAAAAAGGCTATCGTTTTGCAAAGCGAGATCCTCCACTGTACCATTGACCGTAAATTGAAAATTAGGGTCCACGCTATTGTTGGCGAGAATATGTACCAGCTTCGATCTCGCCGAATCACTGACAAAATTAAAGGCGCCGCCCATATACCAACCGCCATTACCATCGGGGATAATGGCCCTAACGCTGGCGTCTGGAATGGGAAACTCAAAATCCGCATCCACCTGATTGTTGGGGAAATAGGCAGTACGACCCGTAGCAATACCGGCAGTACCAGCCATATCCCCTACTACATATAAGCGATTGTCCCAAAGAGTGATATCATTTACATAGCCCGAGGTAGGCGAGGGGATCAAAAGATTTTTCTCGGCGGCGAGATCAATTAGCGCGAGTGAGGCTTGTTGCCTACGCGCTATCCGATCAAAGCGTCCCGAGACAATCAAATTGCCATTGTATATCTCTAAATCCGTAACCCGCCCGTCTAGTTCAAGATTCCAATTGAGTTTGCTTTGTGTAGGAATATCAAATGCGGCTAGATAGGCCTGATTTTGCCCATCCACCTGCACGAAATCACCTCCCACAAAAAGCGTATCGCCTTTGATGGTGAGGGCCTGCACTAACGCATTGAAAACCGGTAAAAAGCTGGTGTCGGCAAGACCATTGCTCTCTACATGCAGTAAAGTTTGCGGAGCGATCTGGCCATCTACGATAAACCAGCCGCCTACATAATAGCCCCCATTGCCATCAGGAATTATTTCTCGAATATCTCCTTGTAAATAGGGGAAGTTAAAATTGGGAGGGAGTTGAGCGTTCGGCAGGGCCGCAACCCCACCGGTGCGATATCCGACCTGGTCAAAAAAACCGCCGACATACATGGTATCTCCCTTGCGCTGCAGGGCATAGACTGTACCATCAGGCGTATAGTTTTGTGGTAGTAAGACTTGATTTTGGGCCGGGCAAAGGTAAGCGAGCCCGAGCAGCCAAAGGAGTAGCGACCAGTGTTTCATAATAGTAGGATTTATTCCTCTGTATCATGAAAGTGCCTAAAGGTAACTCGGAGGGGGAGGAGGACCGCTGCGCGGAACGAATGTAGCGGCACAATCCCGAAAGCTTTCGCGGATGTGCCGCTATGGATCGTATCGATTCGATACATTTGATATTAGCGTTCCGCGCAGCGGAGAGAAGTCAAAAGATCCCGGATATCATTTCATGATTCCGGGATGACCTGATATTTTTATCTGAAACTTTTCAAAACAACATCCCGGCCAAGGCACGAGAGCCGGGATCTTGACAGGCAAGCGTTCCGCGAAGCGGTAATCCCCGCCCCAATCGCCTCACTGATAATATTTGACCCAAAGGGTATCGCTTTTTTGGAAGGCCCCAAAGATACCCAAGCCTCCTTCGACATTGCTTTTGATAAAGGTCGGCTCGACAAAAGGATCGCCATAGCCAAATGATTGGGCTTCGACGGATTCTTGAAAGCGCTGCATTTCATTGCTTTGGGTTTCGAGAAATACCCAGAGAGTATAATATCGTTGGACACTGCCATCGGGCAGGGTATCATAATTGGGGATAATATTGAAATAGGGGTTGATATTTAGGGCCATCTTTTGACCATCGAGGCCCTCATCAGAAAGCGTAGATCGAACGTTCCTTTCGACCACAGAAATGGTATCGTTAAATCCTAAAAACTGCCCATCGCTATCAAAGGTCGCCACTCTCCTCAAACCGGTATAGCCATAGTGAAGGCGATAGGCTTCGGAGCTAGCGGGAGGGTCTTGAAACTCAGCAACCAGGACCTCCTCCTCCCAACTACCGCCAGTATCCTCGTATTTGATGATTTTGGGGTAGACTGTATCTAGACTGACTCGCTTGGGCACTTGGGTAGTGGCGCTGACTTCCTGTCCTTTATACTGTAGTTTGAAGGTATAAGTGCCTGAGTCTGGCAAAACTTGGTTGCCTTCATAAAAGACCGTATAGCTGGTATCTAAGGCACGCAGCCCAAAATTGTAAAAAGTGCTAATCCCTTCTTTTTCGTTTAGCGTTTGCTCCTCACCATCAGCTAAAATACTCGGGGACAGACCTTTAGGATAGTTGACTTCGATGATTTGTTCGAACCAACCTTCGTTGGGACGAGTTTCGGTCAAAATGATTTGAGGTAACTCGTCCGGGCCAACAAAGCCATAGACAAAAAGCGCTGGCTCAAAGTTAGGGTCGTTGGGATCGATGATTTGTTCGCATCCTGCGAACGCCAGCATGAGGAGGAGCAAAAATATGGATTGCAGTGTTTTCATGGCTGATTAGTCTAGGTATAGTTTCATCCAAACAGTATCAGAGGGATGGTAGGCGGCGAAGATGCCAAGGCCATTTTCAATATTGGAGGGTATCAGTTCGGGCTCAACGAATGGATCATTGCCATAGCCATAAGAGCTAAGGGGAATCTTGTCAAAATATTCTTTCACAAAAGGACTGTAAGCTGTTAGCACCACCCAAATGGGAAAATATTTTGACAAGATTCCCCTTAGCTCTTATGGCTATGGCAATGATCCATTCGTTGAGCCCGAAC
>JBCAWW010000620.1:0-4050 GCA_038534415.1 Bacteroidota bacterium
TTTCTTTCCAGTTGCTCCTGAGGATTGGAAATAAGATGGCTAGCATCACCAAGGCTACGAAGGCCCCAAAACCAACGATCCCTATTCTCCGACTGGCAATGGCGAGCAAGCCTTCTTTTCCAATGGCTTCTATCTCACCTTTACCTTTAATGATATTCCGCTTTATTGGTATGCGATCGTCTGGATCGTAGGTTTTGGGGCCTTCGTAGCCTTGGTGATGCTAGCCATCTTATTTCCAATCCTCAGGAGCAACTGGAAAGAAAATCTACCCTTGACAGGGGTTGTCTTTGGAGCGCTCTTATTCTTCTTAGTGAGATTGCTCCGACATCTCTATCTGATCATCGAATCAGACCTTACCAGTATAGGCTATGAAAAGGTACATATCCTGATCTATTGTATCGTCCTCTTTGTCTATATCATTAGCTATTTCCATTTCAAGGCCAAGCTGAAACTCTACTTCTTACTCCCTTCGATACTAAGTGGGAGCTATATACTCTTTAAGGTATACCAGATCATCTTCATAGATCAGCATCTCAAGTATTTCCACGAGTTGATCGAAGACTATTCCGCCTTATTTTTCTTGATTCATACCATTGGTGCCTTAGGCTTATTTTTGACTTCAGGCCAAAAGCAGGAATCTCGTAGCGGTGTCTTGGGCTTGTTAGGGATGATCGTCCTCTCGATTTTGGGGATTATTTACTTCAGCCTAGCAGGAAGTACCGAGCTTATTCACAGAGAGCATATCTTCTTTGTGTATAATCTTTTATTGTTTTTCCCCTTGGTGAACGCTACTCTCCTTCAGCTTCAGTTTGGCAAAGTAAGCTTGGTGATCACCCGGACGATCCAATATTTAGTATTCTTTCTCTTTAGCATTGTCCTCTATCTGGTCATCATCCAGTTATTTAACTATCTACCGGGGATCCAATATCGTAGAATCCTAGAGTTCATCTCCTTTATATTGTTGATGCTAGTATTCTATCTCATCTTGAAAGCCAATCAAGATAAGCTCAGCAAATACTTTGTCACGGCTCAGCAAGAGCGACTCAACAAATTCAAATCATTTATCGCCCAAATCCCGCAGTACACCTCCTCGGTCAACCTGCGCACGGATCTAGTCGAGAAGATGATGGAGTTTTTCAATGCGTCTACCGTTCACCTTTGGTGGAACGCTGACCTCGCCGAAAACGAAGCCGAAGAACGCTACTATAATACCAATGTAGAGATCTTCAAGCAGCTCGAGCAAAACAAGACAGTTTGGTCTAAGTCCAAGGAGATTGCCGCTTTCAAGCTCGACGATACAACCGAAGCCCATGTGCAAGCCCTCCCCTACTCTTTGATCTCCCCCATCAAGGTAGATGAAGAGCGGCATGCCTTGCTGATGCTTGGCAAAAAGCGAAGAGGAGTTTATAACTTGAGTGATCTAGAGCTAGTCTCTCAATTGGTGCAGCAAGCCCAATTGACCCTCAATATCCTACAGCTATACGCACGAGAAAAGGATCTGATCCAGCAGACATACGAAGCCAATTTGACCGCTTTACGCTCTCAGATCAATCCTCACTTCTTATTCAATACCTTGAATTCTATTGGGGAGCTTGTCCACGAGTCAGCAGATCTAGCAGAGCAAGCCGTCGAAAAGCTCGCCTATATCTTTAGATATACGCTCAATAAATCTAGCCAAAACTATGTGGCCCTCTCTGAGGAAATGAATCTCATCTCGACCTATCTAGATTTAGAAAAGATTCGCTTTGGCGATCGCCTCAATGTCCACATCGATGTAGCACCTGAGATCAAAGAAACTCAGATACCAGCCTTTATTTTGATGACTTTGACCGAAAACTGTATCAAGCACGGTATTGCCAAAATATTGCGAGACGGCAAGGTATCACTAGATTGCTTCAAAGAAGGGGAAGACCTTGTCTGTGAAGTCTACGACAATGGACCCGGTATTGACTTGAGTCGCATCTACAAAAGTACTGGTCTAAGTAATAGTATTGCTCGACTTGAAAATATCTACGATCGTAAAAACTTGCTGAGCTTCGAGAATACGGGCGACGGAACTTTAGTTATCATGCGAATTCCGCTCAAAAAGGCAGAATAAGCCATAAAATCGGCCTTCATAAATTTTGCTAAATTCGGCTTATCGCTTTTCCGTACATCGGCACGGCTTTTGATACTATGTTAGTTGGGTGAATGAATTCTTTGTTTTTTCGAAACATTCTTCACTATTTTTATCCGACACCGTTCTTTTCCCCCATCTATACCACGCTTACACAGCGCTTTTTTATTTCTAATCAATCAGATATTTATGGCTACACTCCGTGTACTCATTGCAGACGATGAGCTGCCGGCACGTAACAAAATGACGCGCCTCTTGAAAAAAATCGAGACAGTAGAACTCGTCCACGCAGCAGAGAACGGTTTTGACGCGCTAGAACACATTCACTCCCTCAAACCTGATTTAGTATTTCTCGATATTGAAATGCCAGGCCTGAATGGATTGGAAGTGGCTGAAAACATTGAATTGGAAGAAATGCCTTCTGTCGTATTTGCGACTGCTTACAGCGAACACGCTATAAAAGCATTTGAGCTCAATGCGATGGACTATCTTCTCAAGCCTTTCAATGAAGATCGTCTACGTTCTGCCGTCGAAAAAGTAAAAGAAAATCGCTCAGGAACGAGCTTGGACAAACAAAAAATTGCCCAAATCCTCAAGTCTGAGTTAGCCGAAGAGATCAAGACTCCTTTTTCCAATAAGGTGCCTATCCCGACGCGCGACCGTTACAAGCTTGTTGATTATAATGATGTCGTTTGTATTGAAGTGGAAGAACGCAGCGTAAGACTTTATACCAAAGAAAAGTCTTATTTGCTCAACCAAACTCTCGATACCTTTGAGCGCAAACTCCCTTCTGATATGTTTTTTAGGGTCAACCGCTCCTGTATCATCGGCCTCAAGCATGTCAAAGAGATCGTTATTTGGTTCGGTAACCGCTTCAAGATTATTCTTAGCAACGAAAAAGAAGTAATCTCAAGTCGTGAAAAATCAAAGATCCTCAAGCAGGTTCTAAAGTTCTAGCCAATATTTAGGCTACAAAAAATCAATAGCCAATGTAAAAGTGATGATTGTCAGTTACTTTTGCATTGGCTGTTTTATATTTTATCCCCTGCGTTTTGAGTAGCAAAATCACCCTTATCCCCACTCCCATTGGCAATCTCGAAGATATCACCTTACGTGCCTTGCGCATACTCGAAGAGGCAGATCTGATTGCCGCAGAAGATACCCGCACCTCTGGCATATTACTCAAACACCACTCCATAAGTACGCAGCAGACGGCACTCCATCAGCACAACGAACACAAAAAGGTACCCCTACTGCTAGATCAGATCGAAACAGAAGAACTGCACCTGGCCGTTATCAGCGACGCCGGGACTCCAGGTATCTCAGACCCTGGGTTTTTGCTCGTACGTGAAGCCATAGCCCGCGACATCAAAGTTGAAACCTTGCCCGGTCCCACCGCCTTTGTACCGGCCTTGGTCAATAGTGGGCTACCCTGTGATCGATTTGTATTTGAGGGCTTCTTACCTCCCAAAAAAGGCCGTCAGACTCGCCTCCAAAAACTGGCCACAGAAACCCGTACCATGGTTTTTTATGAATCTCCTCACCGCCTCGTCAAAACCCTTGGTCAATTGGGAGAAGCATGGGGATTGGACCGCCCCGCTGCAGTAGTGCGTGAGATCAGCAAGATCCATGAAGAGTGCGCGAGAGGCAGTCTAGCCGAGCTAAAGAGTCATTTTGAAAAGCGATCTGTAAAAGGGGAAATCGTCCTAGTAGTAGGGGGAGCACCCGACTAAGTCTGCCATATTTTTTTGGGGGATTACTGCTGCGCAGAACGCTTCCCAAGCTCGCCCAGAATGGTTCACAAACCACAGTTGCTATTCTCCTTCAAAGGGTGCCAAAGAAGGATTAAGTGCTGAGACAGCAGTATTTAGTACTAAATGCCGATAAAATGAAGGGCCAGTCTAAATACCTAATCCGTTTGCATTACTACTTAA
>JBCAWW010000621.1:0-4045 GCA_038534415.1 Bacteroidota bacterium
GAGCAGTGGGTAAAAAATGTCTCAGTCTGCCTTCTTGCTTACAGCCAACACTTTCAGGCGACAGGACTAAACAAGCACTGCAAGTATCTCCTTTTTGAGTTTCTTTTTGATGAATTGCAAATGGAAAGAATCGGCTTTGGAGCGAGTGCCGAGAATATCAAGAGCATCAAGGCAATGGAAAGTGTTGGCTGTAAGCAAGAAGGCAGACTGAGACATTTTTTACCCACTGCTCATTCAACGGCAAGGGTGGATATCGTTTTACTCAGCATCCTTAAACATGAGTGGGATGCAAAAATCAAAGCGGATTTAAAGAAGAAGATTGCCGGCTATTGGTAGTTGGGAGGTTATTTTTTTTTGCTGCTTCGCAGAACGCTTAGTCTCGAAGGTCTAGCCCATTTACTCAGGTCAAATAAGAATTGCGGGCGCTCGAAAGGAAGAAGCGTCCCGTGGTATATACAAGCGATTATAAAAAGCTTCCTTAGCTTCGGCTAAAGCGAGAGAATCGTTCTGCGCAGCAGTAAAAATAAAAAAGATTATCGCCTAAGACCGTCTACCACTTTGGTGCGACTCGCAACCCGAGAAGGATAAATACCGGCCAAATAAGAAAGAATCGTTACCGTAAGGATAACCAATACATAATCGCCCCACTCCAATGCAATCGGGAAGGCCTTGACCCGAAAACTATCTCCTCCTTCGAGCTTGACCAAGCCATAATATTGTTGCAATAGCCCCAAGGTAGTCGCGATGATCACCCCAAATAAGGCTCCTGCACCACCAACCAAGATCCCTTCTACTTGAAATATTTTGCTAATCAGACGATCTGAGGCCCCAAAGGACTTGAGGACGGCGATATCATGCACTTTTTCGATGACGATCATAGACAGACTGCCGACAATGTTAACGGCTGCGATAGAGAGCATCAGCACCAAGATGAGATAACTGATGTACTTTTCATTGCGCATGACTCGATAGAGGGTGCTATGCTGCTCAAACCAAGTCAAAACCTTATAATCCTCTCCCAATAGACTGCTAATTTCTTCGCGTACTTTTTCAGCATCGTCGATATTTTCGAGGCGAATCTCATAAGCGGACAACTTATCGCGAGAGTCCAAAATATCACGTACCGTTTCGAAATCTGAGATCACATATTTCTCATCATACTCAAGTTGTACACTAAAGAAACCCGAGGGAAAGAGAAAATCGGTCTTGATCGCATTGGGATTGGTCAAATTGGATTCCTGCGGAATATAGAGTACCCGCACCGGTTCAACTTCATTGAGAATATTGGCTTTGAGCTTAGCGGCTACGCCATTGCCAAAGATCGCTTGCGGGATGTTATTGCGTTCGGCGAAGTCGTAATTGCCCTCATAAACAAAGGTGTCAATCTGATTGACATTGTTAAAGTCTTGCTCTACGCCCTTCAAAACAGCTATGGCCTGATTGTCAACATAATCTAAGACGACTTTGCCTTCGATGGTGCGCGTCACTGCCACTACCCCATCGACCTCCAACAGACGATTGACCATGCTTTCGTCCTCGGTCATATACTGCCCAATGGTGGCCACGACCTTAATATCAGGATCCATGGCCGAAAATAGGTCCTCTATAAAGTTGGTAAGTCCATTAAAAACGGATAAAACCAAAATCAGGGCTGCAGTACAGACACCAATCCCCAGTACCGCCACAAGAGTGATGATATTGATAGCATTACCAAAGTTGCGGGAGAAAAAATATCGTCTGGCGACAAAAAGAATAAATCGCATGCAGCTTAATTTCAGTCTTCGTTTTTAGCTTTGTCTGTATCCTCGTTTGGGATTTCTAGGCTATCCATGATTTTGTTGATCCGCTCGGCCTCCACGAAGGAGTCATCAGCATAAAAGATCAATTCTGGAATTTTACGGACCTTATTTCGAATCCGCTTTCCAAGGGCAAAACGTACTTCCCAGTTATTTTCGTGCAAAGCCTTGACAGTTTCTTCTAGTTTTGCGTCTGGTAAGGTGGAAATGTATACCTTGGCCAAACTTAAGTCCGGCACCACGCGTACCACCGTTACCGTTAGCAGGATACCGGGGACGTAGGTGAGTTGTCGACTCAGGATTTCGCTTAGTTCTAATTGAATTAAGCTGGCAACTTTCTTTTGAACAATAGTTTCTGACATATACTTTTGACTGCGAAACGGCCAAAGGTACGAAATGCGCACTTATTATAGAATTATAGAATTTGGAAGGGCCTGGTGGGGCTGGGGAGCATGGGCAATATTGGCCATGCTGGTCTATACCTTATTTAGTGCCGTATCGCTGGTAGCTGTGATTCCTTTTTTGGAGATCCTCTTTGGCCAAACAGCACCAGCGCCCACAGAAGCCCTGATTTGGTATCAAGCGTCTTCTCTCAAAGCCCATGCATACTATCAGCTAAGTCAATGGATGCTCCAATATCCACCTAGCCAAATTTTGCTTGGATTTTGTGCATTGTTGTTGGTGGCAATCCTGATCAAAAATATCGCACGCTATATGGGCAGCTATTGTATGGCTCCTCTGGAGAACGGTATCGTCCAAGCGCTACGCAATCAACTCTTTGCCCATTTGACCAAGCTGGACCTTAGCTTTTATACCCGCAACAAGAAGGGAGACATAATCAGTCGGATGGTAAGTGATGTCAATACCGTAACCGAGGCGATCATCTCGACGCTGCAAAATCTGTTTAGAGAACCACTTACGGTTTTGGTCTTTTTGGCAGCTCTACTCTTTATTTCTTGGCAAATGACCCTCTTTATCTTGATCATTTTGCCCCTAACGGCTTTGGCGATCAACGGGATCGCGAGACCGCTCAAAAGAGATACCCGCAGAGGGCAGGCAGTACTGGGTGAATTGACGGCTAGTTTAGATGAGTTTTTGAGTGGCATGCGCATCGTCAAAGCTTTTCAAAGAGAAGCTTACGAAAGGGAAAAATATGAAGAACAAAACACACGTTATACCGCTCTGCAGGTCAGCATTTCTCGCCGTCTCAATTTAGCTTCTCCCGTCACCGAGATCGTAAGTCTCGGGATTATCTGTGTGGTGATTTTTTACGGCGGAACGCTCATTTTGTCAGAAGAACCCAGCCTAAAGGCTTCTGAGTTTATTGGCTTCTTGGCAGTGTTTACTCAATTTCTCGCGCCGATCAAACTGATTTCGACCGCAGTTTCGAAGATTCAAAAGGGCAATGCCGCCTACGGTCGGATCGAGCAATTGTTGGATGAGAAGGCCTTGATCAAGGATCAGGAAGGAGCCAAGGATTTTGGCAAATTTAAGGAGAGTATCGCCTTTGAGGCAGTTGATTTTGCGTATACCGACGACCTAGTCTTGAGCGACATCAATTTTCGTCTAAAGAAGGGAGAGATGCTGGCTTTGGTGGGACCGAGTGGAGCCGGCAAATCAACACTAGCCGATCTCTTGCCGAGATTTTATGATCCCAGCAAAGGGAAGATATTATTAGATGGGCTCGACATCAAAGAGATCAAGCTCGTAGATTTACGGGCTCAATTTGGGATCGTAACCCAAGAAGGCATCCTTTTTCACGACAGTGTGTTTCAAAACATCGCCTACGGCTTGCCCAATGCAGATCCAGCAGCCGTCAAACAAGCGGCGCAGATCGCCAATGCCGATGAATTTATAGCAGCCTTACCCGATGGTTACCAAACGATTATTGGGGAGCGAGGCACTCGTTTGTCCGGTGGGCAACGCCAACGGATCGCCATCGCCAGAGCGATCTTACGCAATCCGCCAATCTTAATCTTAGATGAGGCTACCTCTAATCTAGATACCCAGTCAGAGAAAGCGGTACAAGAAGCACTCGACCGACTCATGCGAGATCGTACCTCTATCGTGATTGCACATCGGCTTTCGACCATCCAACAAGCTGATCAGATTTTGGTGATTGACAATGGGAAGATCATCGAAGCAGGTAAGCACGCAGAATTATTGCAAAACGCTGGCTTATATCGAAAACTACACGATATCCAATTTGCTTAGAGAGGGAAGCGTTCTGCGAAGCAGCACCAAAAAAC
>JBCAWW010000622.1:0-4045 GCA_038534415.1 Bacteroidota bacterium
ATTCTTATGACGAACTAGAAGCTGTGCCCGCTTATTTGAAGGAACGAAAACTGGACAATTTTCCCATATTTAGAAATCCCTCCTTTGATGATCAAGTCTTGCTCTATCCCTTTTTGGATTTCATGACGAAGATTAGAGGCAAGCTGCAAACTGAAGCCACTGATTTTGGGCTAGAAATGGCAAGTACTGTTCAAGAATTTATCCACCACTACCAATTCTATATTGAAATAGCAAAAAATCACATTCCTCAAAATACCGCCTCGGCCCTACGCATCAAGAAGGTACTAGCCTTATATCAATTACTCGAACCCTTGGCCAACTATTTGATTGATGTACCCAATGTTGGCAGCGAGGTACCCAACTCGACCTTGCAGGAACGTTTACCCAATTTTATCAAAACAGTGCTCTTTATTGGCTATGGCACCAAATCAGCAGCATTGCTCAATATTGTTCAAAATATCATCCTCAAAGACATGGATGAGGAGCAAATCAAAGATCAGCTTGAACTGTTTTTGAAGGCTGCTAAGGAACAGGCCGCGGAGAATAAGTTTCCTCCGCCCCTAGTCTCTCAAAATGGACGGATTCGGATCTTCGAGATCCCTCACAAAAAGGGGCTTACCAAACTTATGGTAGACCACGTAGGCAATCTTTCCCTCTTGCCTGGAACCCTCGTCAATCATTAATACAAAAGATTCTAACCGAAAAGAAAATAAATCATGGAGAAATCGCAGACCCTACAATCTGTCGAGTCATTACAAGCCTTTTTGCAAGGAGCTAATCAATCTCATGCACAAACGGTACTTAACAATGTCATGTCTGAGACTTTAGGGATGTCAATGCATAATGCGGTGACAGCCCAACACAATGCCCAGATGTTAAACTCTGCAGCTACCACTTCAACTTGTGCTAGAATCCTAAGTGTTTCAGGAGGAAGTCTCATCCCCGGCCCTCCAGGCCCACAAGGGCCAGCCGGTCCTCCAGGGCCACAAGGTCCCACAGGCATAAAAGGACCAAGTGGATCTACAGGCCCTTCTGGCCCCCTTGGACCAATTGGCCCATCCGGCAACAGCAATCCAGAACTTAATCTACAAAAAGAAAAAGAGGCCCAAGCCATCATCCAAGGCATCATGAATGATATCAAAGATGGGCAGGAAGAAAGTGTAGCGGATGTAGTCAAAAAAGCTTTGGGCCTAGCAAGTTCAACCCCTATTAAAACTCCAGACAGCGAACAAACTGATACTAATAGCAACAAAAATCAGGTCGCGGACAATGATGATAAGACTCAGAATCAAGAAAATGCAAATCATTCGAACTCTGAAGGTACAGCAGATACTGATCATAGTGAATAGACTGAGCGTTCTCCGAAGGAGTAAGGAGCAAAGTGATTCTCAAATGCCTTGAAACAAGCATTTAAAATGGAGAAAGCAGATACGGTAAATAGCCAAATCACAGATTCGGTTACTCAGGTCAATACCACGACCCTAGGCGATTCGTCGGCTGTCGCGATGAGCTTTCTTTATCAAGCTACCGCTCAGGCCTTAGCCAATGCTGCTCATAATGCGACGGTCGCTCAACAGCAAAATAACATTTTGGCCCAAGCAGTAACTACTCAAGGTGTCAATATGCTTCTATCTATCAAGTTTCAGTAACAAATTCTTTTTCAAATCAATATTAACCTAAAACGAAAGTTATGGCATTTCCAACGGCAGTGAACAATCAGATTACTGATTCAGTAACGCAAGTCAACACCAAGGTGCTAGGTGATTCACCGGCCCTATCGCTAAGCAATTTGTACCAAGCCACTTCTCAGGCTTTGGCCAATGCTGCGCACAACGCTACTACTAGCCAGCAACAAACGAATGTAACAGCTCAGGCAGCAACTACCATGGGCGTAACCACGCTGTACTCTATTGATACAGCGGCCACTGGAGTTGCTACGAGTAAAATTCTCGGTTAGTACTTGAGTTGATCAAGTGGAAGAGGAGTCGGTTGCACCTAGGGGCAACCACTCCTTAACCTAAGAATTTACTAACCGAGATCCTTTCACCATTTGTTTCACCTTAATTTTCACATTTTATGGCTTATCCAACAGCTGTTAACAATCAGATCACAGACTCTGTCTCACAGGTCAACACTAAAGTGCTAGGAGATTCTCCAGCCCTTTCTTTGAGCAACTTCAACATGGCGACTAGTCAGGCTTTGTCCAATGCGGCACACAATGCCACCACCATCCAATTTCAAGGTGCAGTCACCTCACAGGCGGCTATGACCCAAGGAGTAGCAACTCTGTATGCGATTGATACAGCATCGGCAGGCGTAGCAACTGAGAACATTTATGCTGCGGGCGTATTCTAGGAAGTGATCCGCCCTGAATATCTGGGCGGACCCTTCTTTTTAATTTTCAATTCAACTATTAACCAATAACATTTTACATCATGGCTTATCCAACAGCTGTAAACAATCAGATTACTGATTCAGTAACTCAGGCAAACACTAAGGTTTTGGGAGATTCTCCAGCTTTATCATTGAGTAACCTTTACCAGGCTACTTCACAGGCTTTGGCCAATGCTGCGCACAACGCTACCACTAGTCAGCAGCAAACCAATATCACAGCTCAAGCCGCTACGACTCAAGGAGTCGCGACGCTCTACGCTATCGATACCGCTTCTACTGGCATGGCCACCAGAGCCATCTTTAATGCCCCTCCAGCTGGTCTCTAAACTAGCACTGCCTAAGTTTCAATGTATCAGCTCGTCTAATTATTGTTTTGAGGCCCTCTATATAATCTAACAGATTCCTCTCATAACAATTCTTTCAATGTTGGTGCCTGCTCATACTGAGAGCAGGCACCTAATAGTCCCTAGGTTCTCTTTATTCCAATAAGTCTATTCAATTCATTTAACATTATCCATATGGCATTTCCAACCGCTGTAAACAACCAAATCACTGATTCTGTAACCCAGGTCAACACGCAGGTTTTGGGGGTTTCCCCCGCCCTGTCTCTCAGCAACTTGTATCAAGCTACTTCACAGGCCTTAGCTAATGCTGCGCACAACGCTACCACTAGTCAGCAGCAAACCAATATCACGGCTCAGGCCGCTACAACCATGGGAGTGGCAACCCTTTATGCGCTTGATACTGCGTCTACTGGCCTAGCGACCAAGACTATCCTCAATAGTTAATTTCTGTATTTAGTAGGTAGGGGGCAATCGTTCGGCGAAGCCTACCTACTACTAATTGCCCTCACTAACATAAAGAAAGCATTATGGCCCAAAGAAGAAAACCAACTACCAAGGAGGAAAAGGATGGTATCAACATAGAAGACAACGAAACGATCATCATCGAAGAATACCAGAATGTTGATTGCAAAGCTTCAGATGAAATCGCTAAGCTCAAAAAAGATATAGGGAGTCTGAAAAGATCACTGTCGACGAGTCTCAAGAAAGAGATGAAAGAAATCCAAAAAAATTTATGGGAGGAAGTCAAAATGGAAAGAGAAATATTTAAAGAAGAAGTAAAAGAAATGGAGCAAGTCCGTCGCTCTCTTCATCAGGAGGTAATGACGGTTAAGGAGGTTATGCAGAATACCGAGAAGCGTATTTTGGAAGCCACCCAAAAAGCGCAGCAAATCATGCAGGAGGCGATGAAAATGATTCCAGCACAACCCCTGGAATCTCCGATTGCGCCCCCTAGCGAACCAGCGATTATCCCTCCCTCTACTTCGGAGGGACAGAATATACTAGAGGAAGAGCAAGCACGAGTAATGGAGGCAATGCGAGAAGTAGAAAAGAGTATGCAGGAAGCGATGCGAGCTACTCAAGAAGCCGCCAATTTGGCTGAAAAATTTGCTGAAGCGAAGGAGAGCATCACGGATAATATCGATCAGTGAATCGCCCAGGAAACTTTTAGCAAAAAAAATAATCTACGATTTCTATCTACTCACTAATGATTTTCTATCATGCCATATCCAAGTTCCGCAGCGAAAGCTATCTGGGAAGACTTTGTTAATAATACCTACGGGATTGAAGTAGAGTTTTGTACCCAC
>JBCAWW010000623.1:0-4037 GCA_038534415.1 Bacteroidota bacterium
CAGTATTCCAGCACCTCAACTCCTCATTTGAAATGGATTCCTGCTTCATCAGAGCATTCATTTCGGCCCTTAATTGCTTTATAGTATCCATCATTCCAGCATTGGTCAATTTGTTCATATCACCAATTTCATCCTCGATATCGGCCAACATTACTAACTCCAAGTCCCGCAGCTGATCTTCTCTATTATTGACAAAGTCTTCTTCGAAGCTTTGATATTCCGCAATCACAGCCTGCATCTGAAAGTGCTGATAGACAAAATACACCAGGCTTGAGGAGAGCAAAATCACAAATAGTGCGGGCAAATGCTTGGACATAGGAAGATGTTTATCTCCATAATCAAAGGCAGCCTCAAAGTTACAGTCTAGCTCAAAGTCCAAGTTTTATCGGCAGGCTTGTTCATGCGGATCCGCCATTCTAGGGGATAGTAATTATTGGCGCGGTGCCCGATTTGCTTGATCCAACCGAGGGCCATATCTGCATATTTTATCAGCACCCAACCATGGGGAGCGTCGATGCGGATAGCCTCGCGTCTCAGGTAGTTGATCGCTTTGTCCCAGTCAAGTACCCCTGCGGGGAACGCTTCTTCATTTAACCATTGACTCATAGCGAGATTATGGCTAGGCACAAAGCCCTTCTTTTTGCGTTCTGCGATGAGCAGGCCTCCTGAAATAATTTGCAAACGTTCATAAAGCCCTTCCCAAACTCCACTTTGGCTCTCTGGATACGTAAAGACCTTATCGCCTACCTTGCCCCAAGCACATTGCTCATACTTGAGCCAGTCTTCAATTTCTGCCCTTTCCTTACGACTGACTCTTTCCAGTTTTGGCTTGCGCACGCTCAGGGAATCTAGCGCCTCATCGCCTCCCTGCTTGCGTAATACTGCGAGGAAAAAGCCCTCTCCTTGTACACGATGTGGCAAAGCTTGATACCCAACAATCCCTTGAGTCTCAATTTTTTGAAAGCCCCAAGCTTCATCCAAACTAAGTTCAAGGGGTTCGAAATCATTTCTTTGCGCTAAGTAAGCCAGATTTTTTTCGTTCTCCGCAGGATGATAAGTACAAGTGCTATAGACCAAGAGTCCTCCCTCTTTGAGACTTGGCCAAGCCTCTGCCAATATTCGTTGCTGACGTTCTACACAAATTTGCAGATTGGCGGGCGACCATTCATTTGCCGCGCTAGGGTCTTTGCGAAAAAGTCCTTCACCGGAGCAAGGGGCATCTATGACCACTAAGTCAAAAAAGTTAGGGAGGGAACTGAAATCAGCAGGGTCGTTGTTACTAAGCAATACATTGGCAGCCCCCCAGCGGATGATATTTTCTCTCAATATCCGCGACCGACTTTTAATCACCTCATTGGCGACGAGCAGACTTTTAGCACTTATCAGGCTTTGAATATGACTGCTTTTGCCGCCGGGAGCCGCACATAGATCAAGGACCCGGAGGTCTTGGCTAAGATCTAAATGTTGCTTCAATGCCTGCTCCAAGAGCATGCTACTAGCTTCCTGCACATAATAGGCTCCGGCATGCCACAAAGGATCCAAAGTAAAAGTGGGTCGCTCCGCTAAATAGTAGGCATGATCCGTCCAAGGCACTATGGGCAAGCTTGGTTTTCCAGGGTATTTGTGAGGGTTGAGTCGTAAACTGACGGCTGGCTCATCAGTTAGAGCCGCAAAAAACGCCGGGTACTCATTCCCTAATTGCGCCTGCATACGCGTCAAAAAAGCTTCAGGATACATAGGAGATTGTATATCCAAATTGGCAGAACTAAGAATTATAAAGGAATATTGCCATGCTTACGCTTAGGGCCGCTCACCGCTTTGTTTTCGAGCATCTCAAAAGCTCTGACAAGTTTTGCTCTGGTTTGCTCCGGCAAGATGACTTCATCTACAAATCCTCTTGCAGCGGCTTTATATGGATTAGCAAAGGCTTCGGTATATTCGGCTACTTTTTCGTCCAATGCAGCTTGCGGATCCTCTGCAGCGGCAATTTCTCTGCGGAAGATAATCTCAGAAGCTCCCTTAGCCCCCATTACGGCGATCTCAGCCGTTGGCCAGGCATAATTGATATCTGCACCAATGTGTTTGGAGTTCATCACGTCATAAGCGCCGCCATAGGCTTTGCGAGTGATAACGGTGATTCTTGGTACGGTAGCTTCGCTGAACGCATACAACAGCTTCGCCCCATTGGTGATAATTGCGTTCCATTCCTGATCAGTCCCCGGCAAGAATCCGGGTACATCTTCAAATACCAATAGCGGGATATTAAAAGCATCACAAAAGCGGACAAAGCGCGCTGCTTTGGTGGAGCTTTGGATGTCTAGCACTCCTGCAAGCACTGCCGGTTGATTAGCCACGAGACCAATGCTACGTCCATCCAAGCGGGCAAAACCCACGACGATATTCTCAGCAAAATTTTCATGAACCTCCATGAAGCTCCCCTCATCACATACTCCTTCGATGACTTCTTTGATGTCATAAGGCTGATTGGGGTTTTCTGGAACGATATCGTTGAGCGCTGGTATAGGATCAGAAGGCGATTGGGTACAAGCGATTCTGATTGGATCTTCTTCACAATTTTGTGGGAGATAGCTGAGCAATCGCTTCAATTCCATGATACATTCAGCCTCATTGGCAGCTGCAAAATGCGTCACTCCGCTCTTGCTAGCATGAGTCATGGCCCCCCCTAGTTCTTCGGCACTTACTTCTTCATGAGTCACGGTCTTGACCACATTAGGGCCAGTAACAAACATATAAGAAGAGTTTTCGACCATCATGATAAAGTCCGTCATCGCCGGACTGTATACAGCTCCCCCTGCACAAGGGCCCATAATCGCAGATATCTGCGGAATCACCCCTGATGCTTGCACATTGCGATAAAAGATATCAGCATAACCCGCTAGTGATACCACCCCTTCTTGTATCCGGGCGCCTCCCGAATCATTGAGCCCAATCAATGGGGCACCGTTTTGCACCGCAAGATCCATAATTTTACAGATCTTCTCGGCATGGGTTTCAGAGAGTGAGCCGCCAAAAATGGTAAAGTCTTGACTGAAGACGTATACGAGCCGACCATGGATTTTGCCATAGCCGGTGACAACGCCATCCCCTAGAAACTGCTGTTTTTCTAAGCCAAACTGGGTAGAACGGTGTTTGACAAATTTGCCAATTTCTTCGAAGCTCCCTTCATCCAACAAAAGTTCTAATCGCTCTCGAGCCGTAAGTTTGGCTTTGGCGTGCTGTTTGGCAATGCGTTCGGCACCGCCGCCTTCCAGCGCTTGTTGATTGAGTTGACGAAGACGTTCGAATGCGGGTTTCTGCATGGGGTCAAGTTTTGCCCCAAAATTAAGGAATGTAGCGTCGTGATACCAGCCTTTAAGAAAGGCATATCAATATGCCGAGGCCTAGCATCGATCCAAGCAATACGGCGAGAATTTTCCAGTAAGTTTGATCATAAAAACGGTAATAACGGTACATGAGTGTTGTTTTTGTTTGTTGTTGAGGGCGAATGTAGAAAAAGTATAGAAAGCTTTTTTACTGGTTTTCTGGTATTTGTAGGCAGGAAAACCCCTTAGCATCAATGGTTCACTAGCCAATGAGCGGCTGGAAGATGACAAAACTGATATTCGGGGAGTCCGCAATTTTGACAATTTGATCTAAGGATTTGCATTCTGTGCCATTTACAAAGAGTACGTAGGCTCGTGTCTTAAATGCATCTAGTGCCCGAAAAACTTGTTTTTCTAAGTCTACTGTTTGGGAAATAATTGCGGCAAGAGTGATGCATGAAGCTTTAGGGGCTAATAGCTTAGCACCTCGACTGATAGAGCCAAATTCACCTTTGAGGGTAAGACAAAAAGTATTCATACAATCCCCTTCTGGGCTCTCATCACGAATTAGTAAGGAATTAGGCATTTTTATATCATTTTTCACACTTTAAAGTTGTGAAAAAGAAACCAAACAAACAAATAATCCAACCCTAAAGTTGGATAAAGAGAGAAATAGTCTCAAAATCTCACTTTTTAGTAACAAAAAACTCCCTC